>JAGWYC010000240.1 GCA_018969565.1 Bacteroidota bacterium
GATGCCGGTATGGGTGATCAGGGGTGAATTATCGCTGAGATAACGCGCTTCGTAGCTCACCGGAACACAGCCCGTTCGGTGGTTGAATTGGGCGCCGTCGTTGATAAATTGATTCAGGTCATCCAGGGTTTTAATAGTGTAGGCAGGACCGGGGGCCGCTTCTACAGTGAGCTGAAGTTCTGATGCTATTTTGCGCTGGGTAGCGGTCATGCTGGCACCGAGGCCGTTCAGAAACAGGTCAATACTGGTTTTCACTTCGCGCTGACTGTAGGCTGAAACTGCCCGCACGAGGGCAATTCTTCCATAGGAAACAGAGGAAACATAGGCCGGAGGATTGTCGCCGGAAACCACGCGTTTCAGGTCACTAACATTGACTTCGGCACCAAAGAATCCAGCCGGATTGGTAGGGTATTGTGCGCTCACATTGAAATATACATTCTTCACAAATAAATACAGTGTGGTAAGTCCATTGGTATTGATATACTGGAAACGGGTACCGAGTCCCCCGGCCAGGAAATTCAGATTGAGTCCCAGGTCGAGCAGCCCTTGCTCGGTGGTGTATGAAATCTGGGTATTCTGGTAGGAATAGAGCGGAGGCATGAACCAGAAATAGGGCGATTTTTTACTGAAGGCTGCCTGATAGCTGCTGTTGTCGGGATGGTCCAGGCTGACGCTTCCTGAGCCCTGGCTTCCCTGAAAGGTAAAGTTCATCCGGTCGCGGGGGAAGGCGCCGAGGCTGATGAGTCTGGCCTGTTCCTTCAGGTATTTCCCCTGAACTACGTTTCCGGGCCAGAGGTCTGCTTTATCTTCGGTATAAAAGTAGTCAAAGGTGTTGATGCGCTGCACCCGGTCAACCATGTAGGTGGTGCATGGAACGGGCGAACCATTAACCAGAATCTGCTCCACCGCCGTGTCCCGATATCGGATGCTGTTCGCGGGCGGTAAGGTGGGAGTGCCCGCGGCATCTACGGTGCCATTGATGTCCGTAGCGGGTTTTACAGGTTCTTTATCCTTGCGGCAAGAGGTTGTCAGCAGCAGCGTGGACGCGGTAATGAGCGCGATAAGGTGTTGGTTGCGGAAGCACATGATGAAGGTTCCTTTAGCAAATATGCAGCACCAAGGCTAAAATCAGGCCAAATAGCATTTTACGAACAGCAGGTGTCAGGAAAGAGAATCAAGAACGGGTTTGATATGGGTCATGCTTGTTTGCAAGAAGCCGTTGGAACTTCGCATACATCGTTTTATAGTTTTTATTATTATGAAGAAGGAAGTTGAAATCCGCAGGCTGGGCCTGCAACTGAATCGTTTACGCGCCACTTTTTTCTATCCGGATTCAGGCAGTGACCTGCTTACGCGTGTGCCATCGGGCATTGAAGGCCGGGAGCGTTTTGCCGGTGAAACCACCAATCAGATTCTGGTGGGCAACAACCGCAGCACCAACAACGAACACCACAAGCACAATCGGGAGGCTGATAAGCTCCGGGCCTATCTGAAGCAGTTGTCGGCGCAGATGGAACCTTATGGGGATGTGGTGGTGATGGGACCACGCATCCTGTTGCATCAGTTGGAGAATTTTCTGAAGGAAAACGGGAAAAACGGCTCTGCGAAGCGGGTGGTGTTTCTGGAACGGGATAAGATGACCGACAATGAGTTTCGTGCGGCGGTGCGCAGGCACTTTGCGGGTGAGCGACAGGCCGACTGAGGCTACATGCCCCAGGGGAAGGTTTCGGGTATCTGCATGCCATCGGGTTCCACGTGCATGGCGTGGAGTTTGCTGGTGTGGTCCAGGTACACGAAGGCTTCGTAGCGCATCGGGATTACACTGGGTACGTAATTTCCGGGGAATTCATGGCCGGGGTGATACACCACGCCGATGGCCCGGTGCAGGATGGGCTTCCGCAGCAGGGGCGCTGTAGCAATTTCTTCGGTCAGCAGGCAGGCATCTTTTCCGACATATTCATGAAGAAACTGCTCCCAGGTTCCTGCGGGTGCGTATGGTACGGGCATGTGCCGCATGGCGCCCCCCCATCGGTCGGAAGCGCATACGGTGCCGCCATTGGTGCCGAAGCCGATGCGGAAAACGCCCAGGTCTGCATGTTCTTCCATCACCAGTTGGCCAAGGCTGATCATGCCTTCCATGGCCATGTCCGTAGCGCGGGCATCTCCGATATGTGTATTGTGTTGCCAGATGACGGCCTTTGCTTCTTTTCCGTGGTGTTGCATAAGCAGGTTCAGGGTTTCGTTCATGTGGCGATCACGGATATTCCATGAGGCCGGTCCGGCGCCGGTCATCGTGCGGTAGTAGCGCTCGGCATTCACGGCTATGCGTGCGTTCTGTTCTGCCTGAAGACCCGCCTCAGGGTTGGTATTGTATTCAGTTCGGCGCTGCATCATGACCTCCAGCAGTTGGGCAGCCTCGCGAGCACAGGAATTATGGCGGCTTCTATTGGCCAGCGCATAGCCATATCCTTCATGCGGCCCGTGGCGGTCGAAGCAATGCGCGAGGTCCAGTACCAGTTTCTGTGCTTCAGGGTCGGTTTTACCCAGGTAGCGCTCCAGATATTCAAGTGACTCCTGCAGGCTGTACACATCCAGACCGTAGATGCCTACACGCCGATGTGGTGGTATAGCAAGATTGAAGCGCTTCAGCCACTCCGCCAGGGCCGCGGTTTCCCAGTTGGCCCACATCCAGGTTGGCCAGCGGCGAAAGGCGTGCAGCAGGTCTGCCGCATGTACGGAATCATCCAGCCGTCCTTTTACGAAGTCGTTGATATGCTGGAAGTCGGGCCAGTCGCCTTCCACAGCAATAAATGAAAATCCCTTCTCGGCAATGAGCCTGCGTGTGAGCTGGCTGCGCCAGGTGTAGAACTCATGAGTGCCGTGGGTGGATTCTCCCAGTAAAACAAAATGGGCATCACCAATGGCATCCAGCAGAACATCCAGGTCGCCGGGCTTGTTCAGTGGATACGCGGCGGCATGCACCTGTGCGGCAGTATCATTCCAATCATCCTGATAAAACATAAAAAAACAATAAAACGTGTGAGCAAAAATCAGCCGCAGTCGGGCCTCATGGCTTGCCTTAGGTCATAAAAAGGGCTGGAATGCGACAGGCAATACCCGAAATGGGTTTTCTAATTCATGACCCGGGTTTAATCTTCGGCAATCAGCCGGATGCCCTCGTCATCAATCTGTATCAACTGCTTTTTGTACAGAGCCCCCACCGATTTCTTCCAGAGTTTCTTGCTCATACCAAAGGCAGCATGGATTTCAGCCGGGCTGCTGTTATCGCTGAAGGGCAGAAAACCACCGGCCTGCTTC
>JAGWYC010000241.1 GCA_018969565.1 Bacteroidota bacterium
GCATAATGAGGATATAGGCAGGTAGATGTGCATAGAAGTATTCCGGCGGATAGTAGGCCCGCACAAATTTGTTGTTCAGCTCCCAGTAGCGGGTGATGGCCCAGAAACCTCCGTAAATGCTCAGAAAGTCAAGAATGGGTTGCCAGATTCGGCTGAGACTGCGGTAGGCTAATGCCGTGAACGCCCGGAAATAGACCGCCAATACAATGAACAGGCTGAATAATCCCGCGCTGCCTCCTTTATAATGCTTGCGCGCAAAAAGGATCATGGCGTTATAAAACACCTTCACATAGTTGGCGCTTCGTTTCTTGGTACTTTCTCCTTTGTAATGAAGAATCTCCGTGCCGGCAAAATACACGTTCACATATCCGGCCTTCTGTACACGGTAGCTCAGGTCAATGTCTTCACCATACATAAAGAACTGCTCGTCCAGGAGTCCTGCGCGGTCCAACGCTGTTTTGCGCAGCATCATGAAAGCACCTGATAACACGTCCACCTCATGACTGCTGTGTTCGTTGAGGTATTTGAGGTGATAGCGGCCAAAGCGTTTGCTGTTGGGGAACAGCGCGGATAGCCCGGTCATTTTATACAGGGCCACTGCCGGTGTGGGCAGCCCCCTTTTGCTTTCAGGCAAGAACTTGCCCGAGCCATCCAGCATGCGCACGCCCAGGGCGCCACATTCGGGGTGGGTGTCCATGAAAGCCAACGTGCTTTTGAAGCTGTCTTCTGCCACCAGGGTGTCGGGATTCAGGAGCAGGATGTACTCACCGCCGGCGATGCGTATGCCCTGGTTGTTTGCCTTGGAAAAGCCGGTATTTCCTGTGTTGGCAATCACCTTCACCTCCGGAAAGCGACGTTGCAGCATGCTCAGGCTGTCATCAGCACTGGCATTATCCACCACAATGACTTCCACATCCAAGCCCTGAGCAGCCTGCTGCACCGAACACAGGCACTGCTCCAGAAAGTAGCGTACATTGTAGTTGACGATGATGACGGACAGCCTGGACATGTTAGTATGCGTATTCGGTTCGGTTCAGGATGCTGCGGCCCAAGGTTGCTTCATCAGCGTATTCCAGTTCGGCACCCACGTTGATGCCTCTGGAAATATTCGTTATCCGGGCGCCGCTGTCGCGCAGTTTACGGGCGAGGTAGAACATCGTGGTATCACCTTCGGCAGTGGCATTGAAAGCCAGAATCACTTCTTCAAAAGCGCCTTCCTGAACCCGGCGAAGCAGCGGTGCAATATTCAGGTCGTCAGGCCCAATGCCGTTTACCGGCGCAATAAGGCCACCGAGGATATGGTAAATACCCCTGAACTGCCCGGTGGCTTCAATCGCCATCAGGTCGCTGAAGTCTTCCACCACACAAAGTTCTTTTCTGCTCCTTGCCGGATTAAGGCAAATAGGACAAAGCTCCTGGTCGCTCACATTACCGCATTCACGACAAATGCACAGATCTTTCTTGAGCCGCTCCAGGGCCTCGGCCATCTGCAGCACTTCACCCTCCGGACGCCGCAACAAATGAATCACCATGCGCAGCGCTGTTCGGCGCCCCACACCGGGAAATGAAGCAAGCGCCTGCACGGCGTCATCCACAATCCGCGAACTGGAATCCATTGGGGCGAAGTTAATTCCTGCCCGCCCGATTCGGGTACTGTTTTCCGGGCAGACTGATTTTATGTATCATTGTATAAACAAAACAATAAGCTTATGAACGTCTTTGTATTAGCATTGGTGGTCCTGGTGATGCTCGTCATCCTGCGCAGCATTAAGGTCGTACCCCAACAAAACGCCTACGTGGTGGAGCGCCTCGGTAAATTCCATGAAGTGTTGCAACCCGGTATCAATTTCATTATTCCGTTTTTCGACCGTGTGGCATACAAACATTCCCTGAAAGAAGTAGCGCTGGACATCCCGGAACAGGTATGTATCACAAAGGATAACGTACAGGTTGCCGTGGATGGGGTGGTGTTCATCCAGGTAGTGGACGGTATGAAGGCCTCCTATGGGATATCTAATTACAAGTTCGCTGTAATCCAGTTGGCACAAACTACCATGCGCTCGGAAATCGGCAAAATCGACCTGGATAAAACCTTTGAAGAACGTATGAACATCAACCGACTGGTGGTGGCGTCCATTGATGAAGCATCCATTGGCTGGGGTGTGAAAATCCTGCGTTATGAAATCAAGAACATCACCCCACCTAAAACGGTGCTGAATGCGATGGAGAAGCAAATGCAGGCTGAACGTGAAAAGCGGGCTGTGATTTTGCAATCGGAAGGGGAGAAGCAAAGCGCCATCAACCTGGCAGAAGGGCAGAAACAGAAGGTGGTTCTTGAATCAGAAGCCTTGCAGCAGCGACAAATCAACGAGGCAGCCGGTCAGGCAGAAGCGATTCGCGCGGTGGCTGAAGCAACGGCAGACGGTATTCGCTCTGTAGCCAAGGCCATTCAATCGGAGGGTGGTATGGAAGCCGTGCAGCTTCGTGTGGCTGAAAACCTGGTGGAGCAGTTCGGTAAATTGGCCAAAACCAACAATACCCTCATCCTCCCGGCCAACTTCGCCGATATGGGCAGCATGATTTCTGCAGCAATGACTGTGGTGAAGAATCAACAGCAAACTCCTTCTAAAAACTCCTGATGGACGCCGCGATATTTTGGGGCGCAGCAGGCCTTATTCTGGTAATTGCTGATGTGGTTTTCGGTTCCTTTTTCATGTTGTTCCTGGGTGCAGGAGCCTTGGTCACTGCAGCGTTAACCTGGGGCGGCTTGTTGCCGGATTCAATTCACCAATGGTTGTGTTTTGCCGCCGCCTCTGCCGCGGGTGTCCTGTTTCTGCGGAAGCCTTTACTGCGGCGATTCGGAGCCCAAAGCACACCCCGTTACGATGAGCACACCGGTCAGCGGGTGTTGGTTTGTGAAACTATTCCTGCCGGTGGAACGGGTCGGGTAATCTACCGCGGCGCCGAGTGGCCTGCCAGAACTTATGACGGCTCAGTCCTCAATCAGGATGCCCATGCCCTGATTCAGTCGCTGGACGGTATTGTGCTGGTGGTAAAGGCTGAATAAGGCCTAAAACCAAACGCTCATATTCCCGCAAAGCCAGATGTCCGACCGTGGCGACGTTGAAATATTTTTTCCGGTATAACCGAAGAACTTACGGCCTTCGATTCGGAATAATGCGTGTTCGTCAGCCTTAATGTTCAGGCAAAGCCCGACGCTTCCTGCCTTGAATCCTTCAGTACCGGTTTGAGGGATAATCATGACTGCGTGTGCGTCCCGGAAGTATTCCACTCTTCCGGACAGGG
>JAGWYC010000242.1 GCA_018969565.1 Bacteroidota bacterium
CAGAACGAATACAAGGTAGATCCGAAACGCATCACCGCAGCAGGACGCAGCGAATACCAGCCGGCTACGAACAACGACACGGACCAGGGTCGCGCACAGAACCGCAGGACGCGTATTGTGATTCTGCCGCAACTGGATCAGTTTGTGAAGTTGATAGAAGACGGCACGCGCTGAGGTATTTATCCTGAAGTTTTAACAGAAGAGCCGCCCTTGGGCGGCTCTTCTGTGTTCATAGGATTTATGGTTGTTCCGTTTCCGGGTCGTAATCGTAATTCACTTGCCCTGCCATGCGTATGTATAATACGCGGCTATAGCGAAAGAAAATGGGCAACATCAGGGCCAGAGAAGCGAGAATCACCAGAAACCAGGTATCAGGATTCTGTATGTTGAACACGGATGTAAGCAGTAAGAACTCGCTCACCAAGGTGGCCACGGTAAAGGCATAGCTTACATACATCGCCCCGTAGTAAAATCCGGTTTCTCGTTCAAACTTCAAGCCGCAAACACTACAGTGGCTGTTCATCTGAAGTAACTTCCCCAGGTTCCAGATGGGGTATTTGTACATTTTTCCCTTGCGGCAGCGGGGACAGCGTTCACCGGCAAAGGCACGCAGCCAGGAAGGTTTCTTGTGGTTTTGGGCGCACATATTCTATAAAGAAATCAGGAAAGCACTTTCCCCGCAGCCTCCTTCAGGGTCTGCATCGGCACGGCTCCGCTGTGCCTCCAGGCTATATTACCCGACCTGAAGATCATCAGCGTGGGCACAGCCCTGACTCCGTAAGCGGCTGCTGCTTCCGGATTGCGGTCCACATCTACCTTAATCACCCGCACCTTGTCGCCCATTTCCTGTTGAAACTGCTTCAGCGTGGGCGCCATAGCCTTGCAGGGGCCGCACCACTCGGCGTAAAAATCAACCAGCACAGGGGTTTCTCCTGAGATAATCTGTTTAAAGCTTTCTTTATTACTCATAAATCGGTGTTCAAAGTTCGTTGGCCTCCTTGTAGATATTTGTGATGCAGGTCACTATGGCCATTGTTTCATTAAATGTGATTCAGGGATATAAGGGAGGCAGACATCATCAGTTGTCCATAATCCAGTGGGGTGATTCTTTGCCCTGGCTCATTTCGATGTCGAGCACACTAATCCTTTGCGGTTTTATTTCAAAGATGAGATGGGGGAAGTGTTTCATTAATGTTTCCCTGATGCGGTCGCGACTATTCCCGCCGGCATTCCTCCAAAGCATTTGTCCTGATTGAAACAAGAACAGAAGCGGGATAATCCTGATTCCAAAAAAATGCCCTAAATCCGGGTGATCATCAATATCTAAAATAATGATGTGAATCTGGTCATCAGTTTCGCATTCGAATCGCTCCAATTCCCGCTTCAACATACGAGAGCTTCCGTCAAAGTAGCTGTGGAACATGAGCAGCACCGGTTTTTCGCTTTGAATTAATCGATATAAATTATCTGGAAATGCCATAGATGATGAATTTTACGGGGCATAATTTTCATAAAATCCGCACCATTTTGATGTTATAAAACCGGAATTAATAGCAGAAAAGAATGCTTTAATCGAGTAGGACTTAGCGCACGTTTCGAACACAGAAACTATGGCAGGAATGTCAGGGAAAAGGCGGAATCACCATCAGGCAGCCCTGCGGCGACTTCAGGCTACAGTAGTGTTTATTATTTTATTTGAGGCGATTCCGTAGGGAAGTCCAGCCGCCGCCGTTATACACTTCCACGCCATTTTTTCGGAGGATGCCGGTAGCCATACCGCTGCGTGTCCCGCTCAGGCAACAGGTAATCACAGGCTTTTTCCAGCCCTGTATTTTTTTCATGTTTCCGGATAGTTTGTCCAGCGGGATGTTCACCGAGCCTTTGATATGACCTGAGTTGAATTCCGCAGCGGATCGCACATCCAGAATAACGGCGCCCTGCTCTTGCAGTTCTTTGAAGTTGGCAGAAGGGCCAAGTCCGAGTAATTTTTTTATCAGTGTAAGCATGTTTTATCAGAGTAAAGTTGTGGGACATATATATTCAGAGATAGTGAACAATCCTGATTCGCTGATGGCTTTGAAGCCGCCACGTATATCCACCAGGTGTTCATATCCTCGTGCTTTCAGGATGGAAGCAAAAATCATGGAGCGATAGCCGCCGGCGCAATGGATATAGGCTGTTTTACTGCGGTTTACCAGGGTCTGGCTCTCGTTGATATAATCCAAAGGAGCGTTGACGGCGCCTATCACGTGCTCGCTGTCGTATTCGCTTTTCTTGCGCACATCCAGCAATTGCAGATCGGGCTGTGCCTTGTACAACTTATGCAGGGTTGCGGCATCTATGCGCTCAATACGGTCAATTTCATTCCCGGCCGCTTTCCAGGCATCAAAACCACCTTCCAGATAACCAATACAATTGTCGAAGCCCACCCGCGCCAGCCGGGTGATGATTTCCTCTTCACGTCCCGGCTCGGCAACGATTAGCAATTCCTGATTTACGTCCGGTATCAGGGTTCCCACCCAGGTGGCAAAGCTGCCGTCAATGCCGATGTTGATGGAGTTGGGGATGAATCCGCGGGAAAATTCTTCGGCATCACGGGTGTCAATAACCAGCGCTTCAGTTTCGTTGGCCGCTGCTTCAAACGCAATCGGAGACAGCTTCTGCATACCGCGCTGCATCACTTTGTCAAACGACTGATACCCTCTGATGTTCATCAGCACATTCTGGGGGAAATAGGAAGGCGGCGGTGTCAATCCATCCAGCACATCGCGGATGAACTGTTCCCTGCTCAGCAGCGGATTCAGGGCATAGTTCACCTGTTTCTGGTGTCCGAGCGTATCGCTGGTTTCCTTGCTCATATTCTTTCCGCAGGCGCTGCCGGCACCATGACCCGGATATACAATGATGTCGTCGGCAAGTGGCATGATTTTATGCCGCAGGGAGTCGAATAAATGTCCGGCGAGTTTCTCTTCGGTAAGGTCAGCAATCACGTGCTGCGCCAAGTCCGGACGGCCCACATCGCCAATGAACAGGGTGTCGCCACTGAACAGGCTGTGGGCTTTTCCTGATTCATCATAAACCAGGTAGCAGGTGCTCTCCATCGTATGGCCGGGGGTATGGATTACTTCAATGCTGATATTGCCCAGCTTCAGGCGTTCGCCGTCGTTGGCTATTTGGGCTTCAAAGCCGGGTTTGGCGCCGGGGCCGTACACAATTTGCGCACCGGTCCTGGCGGCCAGGTCAAGATGACCACTCACGAAGTCGGCGTGAAAATGGGTTTCCAGCACATAACGGATATTCG
>JAGWYC010000243.1 GCA_018969565.1 Bacteroidota bacterium
CCGAAGCAGTGTTCACACACAGGCTCACGCACCAGCTTATCCATGCATATTTCTGGAAAATTTGTGTTACCCCTGAACAGAATACGCTTCTCTCAGGTATATTTGAAATTGCACTCGTGCGGGTGAAGGAATTCCCACTTCACCGCTTAATGGTGCGTTATTTGGAACAACAGAACATAGAAACAGAACCATGATTAACAAAGTTATTCTCCTTGGAAGACTGGGCCGTGACCCGGAAATCCGCGAGCTTCCCAACGGTAAACTTGTAGCCAATGTATCTCTCGCAACCAGTGAAGTTTATACCGATAAAATTTCCGGAGAAAAAAAAGAAAATACCGAGTGGCACTACCTGGAACTTTGGGACCGCAATGCAGAAGTTGCCCGCCAGTATCTGCGTAAAGGGGCCGTATTATATGTAGAAGGTCGTATAAAAACCGATAAATATAAAGATGCACAAACCGGCGAGGAAAAGCAAAGAACCAAAATCAGAGTGCTTTCCATGCAAATGCTTGGCGCGAACCCCAACAGTCCTGCTCAGGAATACGGCGGTGAAGCGCTGACCGGTGCTGATTTCCCTAAATCCGACCCTGGTCAGGACCCGCAGGGTGGCGATCAGGGCGCCGATGAACTGCCTTTCTGATTGACCCTAAAATACTGCAATCCGGCAGCATAAACGGGAACTTCCCACAGTTTCCGGTTGTTGTACACGCATGGTATCATGAAAACAGGCCATATTCAATACATGCTTTTGCTGTTTCTTTTTGTTTCCTGTGGAAGGGAAATTGCGGAAACACCCAAGCCAACAGGTTATCCAAGGATTCATTTTCCCGAACACAGCTACCGTTCCTGGGATAGTGGTTGTGCGTA
Organism: Bacteroidota bacterium; assembly: GCA_018969565.1. GTDB lineage: Bacteria > Bacteroidota > Bacteroidia > NS11-12g > UBA955 > REEB481. The sequence goes on from JAGWYC010000243.1 coordinate 868, forward strand.
TAAACTGGAAATTCCTCGTTATACTTCTATGGATCTCAAGGAAGATTATACCACCAATCCATGCTGGTATAATCTTGATTTCAAACCCTTCGATGCAACCTTACATATAACCTACCATCCTGTACATAATCTGATTCAACTCGATTCCTTGCACGCCGACAGCCGCAGGTTTGCCTTTAAGCATACCATCAAGGCCGAGGATATTCTCGAAGTCCCCATTGCCAATAAAGATCGCAGTGCCAGCGGCTTCTTGTACGACATTCGTGGGAACACGGCCACGAACTACAATTTCTATCTGACCGACAGCGCCCGCCACTTTTTCAGAGGTTCTCTGTATTTCAACAACAAAACCAATCCGGACAGCGTGGCACCTGTTTTGCAATTTATCAGAAAAGACCTGGATCATCTGATACAACATTTCCGCTGGAATTAATCCATTATGAACCGCAACAAACTCAAACATATTTTCCTGTTGGCCGCCTGTGCCTGTATGGCTCTGATGAATAATAATCTGTTTGCCCAACACGATGGCGATACCAAGAATAAGAAATCAAAGGCCTTGTTTGACGAAGGCTATGTACAATATACCAGAGGCGAATTTCAGAAAACCATTGAATTGTGTAATAAAGCCATTCGTGGAGACTTATATTATTTTGACGCCTATGAACTCAAGGCAGCGGCTCTGGAAGAGTTGCAACGCAACGCAGAGGCGGTGCATACATATCTCGACGTGCTGAAACTGGACAGCTCCTACCGACAGGTATATTATTATCTGGGAAGTCTGGAGTACAGAACAGCGCTCTACGAGGATGCGGCAAAACACTTGCGCAAGTTTCTATGGTTTGAGGGCGATTTCAGGAAACTGCGCGCTAAGGCAGAGGCATTGCTTGCCAATGCCGAGGCGGCGGCGACTATCATGAAGGAGAATCAGATTACAGGCTTGCAGAACATGGGCAGTTCGGTGAATTCTTCTCTGAATGAATATTGGCCCGGCATGACCATTGACGGACGCTTGTTTGTGTTCACTCGGCGAGTGGACATGCAGGAGGATTTCTATGTCGCAGAAAAAAGCGGCGATACTACCTGGAAGAAAGCCCGACCCATGTCCGGGGCAATCAACACTCCTGACAATGAAGGCACTGTTTCCATTCCCGCGGATGGTTCAAAAGTGTATCACACCTATTGCGGTCCGGGTACAATTGGCAGTTGCGACCTGGTAGTAAGCGAACTGAACGGCGGCCAATGGTCGCCCAGAGAAAACCTCGGCCCCGGAATCAACACTCCTTTCTGGGAATCAGGCCCTGCGATATCGGCGGATGGAAGAACGCTGGTTTTTTCCAGTGCTCGTCCCGGTGGATATGGAGGCAAAGACCTCTGGATGAGCACCTGGACAGGCACCGAATGGACACCGGCACTGAACCTCGGTTCTGCTATCAATACTGCTAAAGATGAAGAAGCGCCTTTCCTGCATTACGATGGTGTAACCTTATACTTTGCCTCCACGGGGCATCCGGGGTTGGGTAACCACGACCTCTTCATGAGCAGGCTCGATGACCAGGGCCATTGGGGTAAACCTGTGAATCTGGGCAGTCCGGTAAATACCCAGGAAGACGAAATGGGCCTGTATGTGGACAGACTTGGGCAATTGGGCTATTTCGCTTCTGACCGCCCCAATGGATTTGGTGGCCTGGACATTTACTCCTTCCAGATTCCCGGCAAACTGAAGCCCGTTAAAACCAATTATGTCAAAGGTTACCTGGTGGATGATGCCAATGGCAGTAAAATCAAGGGATCTGTTGAAATAACCGATGTAACAACGTCAAAACTGGTATTTGCGGACCAATGTTCTGATTTTATCATTCCATTGAAGTTGGGTGGCAACTATGCTTTCTCTGTGCGTGCCAACGGTTATGTATATTTTTCACAGAATTTCATGCCTGATTCTGGCAGCATTGATAAGCCTTATGAAATCACGGCAAGGCTGAAGAAATACAAGACCGGCGAGGTGACAGTGCTGCGCAATACCTTCTTCGATTCAGATAAAACGGCGCTTAAACCTGAATCAAAAACCGAATTGGATAAAGTTGCGGAAATGCTGAACGAGCAGAATACCATGCGGATTGAAATCAGCGGGCATACCGACAATACCGGCAAGCCGGATTACAATCTGCGTTTGTCACAGGGTAGGGCAGAATCCGTGAAAGCCTATCTGATAAGCAAAGGAATCAGCGCGGGGCGGATTGAAACCCGAGGTTACGGAGATACCAAGCCGGTGGCCGGAAATGATACAGCCGAGGGTAAGGCCCTTAACCGTCGCACTGAAATGAAGATTATCGGCTTGTAAACCTGTTCAGGTTTGTATCACGCCGGGATTAAACGGACTTACAGGTGCATGGTTCGCGGCTTC
>JAGWYC010000244.1 GCA_018969565.1 Bacteroidota bacterium
TTTGGCGGGGGTATGTCCCAGCAGGGTGCGGCCGGCCAGCATTAAATCAGGACGCTGGTGAAAGAGTTCGCGGTCCACCAGGAAGTACTCCTGTTCGATACCCAGAGAAACGGTGCAATCTGTAACCTTGGGATCGAAGAGCTGGCACACGTCTGTTGCGGCCTTGCGCACAAAGGAAACCGCCTTCAGCAGCGGGGCTTTGTAATCGAGTGCTTCACCGGTATAGCTCACGAAGATGGTGGGGATACAGAGTGTTCTGCATCCGGCCTTTTCCATGATGAACGCCGGGGAATTGGGGTCCCATGCCGTGTAGCCGCGGGCTTCAAAGGTATTGCGGATACCTCCGCTGGGGAAGCTGCTGGCATCGGGCTCCTGCTGTACCAGAGCTTTGCCGCTAAAGCGTTCTATGCCGGTATCCTGACCATCAGGCTCAAAAAATGAATCGTGTTTTTCAGCCGTTGTGCCGCGCAATGGCTGGAACCAATGCGTGTAGTGCTTGGCTCCTTTGCTGAGCGCCCATGATTGCATACCTTCGGCAATTTGGTCGGCCATGGCCCGATCGATGGGGCGGTTAAGTTTTGCGGCCTCTTCGATGGCCTTGAGTGCTTCCTTACTCAGATACTGACGCATCGCTTCAGGTCCGAATACATTCTCGCTGAAGTACTCGGAAATGCGGTTGTCTGCCGGTAAGTCGTTGTCTTTTTTACGTGAAGGAACGGTTTTGTTGGAATGACCTGCCATAACGGGTTACAAAAATACCGCCAATTGATGTAAATCATGTTAACCAAAATGCAGCTTGTTCACAAAGCACCCACAAGGCCTCACAATTCCGATTGCAGCGGAATAATATCCCCGGGAGCATCGGTCGGCATCTTGCTTTCTCCGGCTCGGTATCCATAGTTGGCCGGTTCGCAAATCAGGTATCGTTTCTGCTCATACATTACGGTATGGCCCACTGTGGGCGTGCTCCAGGCAATGGCAACTGACACATGTTCCAGGTTCTTGTTGTAAATCAATAAAGCAGGATACCCAAGCAGGTCGCGCACTAATTGGGCAAACAGCACTGCTTTATCTTCACAATCAGCAAAAGGCGCCGCCAGCGTTTGTTCGGCGAAATTATGGCGATCATATCTCAGGTATTCCTTGTCACGTTTATACGGAAATGCCTGTTGCAGAAAGGCCAGAAGGAAATCCAGGGTTTGCTTTGAGGTGAAACCTCTGGTCCAGGTACTGAGGCTGTCGTGCAGTACCTGTTGTGCACGCAGATTCATGGGCGTTTGGTAGAACAGCGGGCCTAAGGCAATTACCGGAAGGTCATTCAGGTAATCCACCACATCGTCCATCCAGGGAACAAAGAGTTTGTATTCTTTTTCGGCGTAGGTGAAGATGCATTTGCGCAGGCGGCGGGACTTACCCAGCAAAGGAAGTTCGTGCATGTTGAAGAATAAGGCCGAACGAGGCGCGGCAGGCTCCTTCATGCTCACAAATACCTGCTCCTTCCCGCTGAATGGGTCCGGTTCACCCTGAGGAAGCGTGTATTTCTTTCCCATGAATAACACAAATTGTGTCCCTTCAGTAAGGAAGGCGTAGTGCAGATAAACCTTTAAAGTTCCGCCCATCCCCAGCAAGGCGTCGTAGCCGCAATGACGCAGGCTTAGCCATTCAAAAAGGGCCGCATCAGGGGTTTCCCCGTAAAGCTGAACAGCACAGGCGCGCATCAGCCGGGCCGTAGCCACATCGTCAAGCCGCATTTCCTGAGCCTTGGTTTTTACGGAAACCGCAAAGTTGAACAGGGCATCTTCATCCCAGAGACGCATTCTTGATTCCAGTTGTTCACGAGCAGGGGTACCTTCCAGAATGGGCGCCTGCTGCAGGGAAGACGCATAATCCAAATGCACCGGAGCACCATAGAAAAACAAGTTCAGCTCAGCCGCGGCAAGACTGCCGGACAAGACTGCCGACAACAGCACAAGAACCAACTTCTTTATCCCCCCCAACATTCAATATTAACCCTTAAAAATGGGCATTTGTTGTATGTTTGCCGCTCAAAAACTGCACCAATGAGAGAAATACAATTCCGTGAGGCACTGCGCGAGGCGATGAATGAAGAAATGCGCCGTGACGAGCGCGTTTTTCTGCTTGGCGAAGAAGTGGCTGAATATAACGGAGCCTATAAAGTAAGTCAGGGCATGTTGGCAGAATTTGGTCCCCGACGTGTGATTGACACGCCTATTGCGGAACTTGGCTTTGCCGGTATTGCTGTGGGCGCGGCCATGAATGGGCTCAGGCCGATTTGTGAATTCATGACCTTTAACTTCTCTCTGGTAGCCATTGACCAGGTAATCAATGCCGCCGCCAAGATGAACAGCATGAGCGCCGGACAGTTCACCTGCCCCATGGTGTTTCGCGGACCTACCGGCAGCGCCGGACAACTAGGCGCACAACACAGCCAGAATTTCGAAAACTGGTATGCCAATACCCCGGGCCTGAAAGTGGTGGTTCCTTCCAATCCTGCCGATGCCAAAGGCTTACTGAAATCCGCCATCCGCGATGAAAACCCCGTGATTTTCATGGAAAGCGAGCAGATGTACGGCAATAAAGGTGTAGTGCCTGAAGAGGAATACCTCATTCCTATCGGGGTAGCCGATGTGGTGAAGAGCGGCAGCGATGTTACCCTGGTTTCCTTCGGTAAAATGATGCTGCGCGCCCATGCCGCCGTGGAAGAACTCGAAAAAGAAGGCATCAGCGTAGAACTGATTGACCTGCGCACCGTGCGCCCGATAGATTATGATACGGTCATCAACAGCGTGCGCAAAACCAATCGTCTGGTGATTCTGGAAGAAGCCTGGCCGCTGGCTTCCATCAGCAGCGAACTCAGCTTTATGGTACAGAAGCGCGCCTTCGACTACCTTGATGCGCCCATCCACCGCATCACCAGCCAGGATGTGCCCCTCCCCTACGCGCCTACGCTTGTTGATGCCTACCTTCCTTCGGTAGCTAAAGTGGTGGAAGCCGTGAAGGCCGTTAGCTACCGCCTCTAATCGCAGCAGGCAGATGGACAGCGCACTCCTGCTGTTTCTGCTGTTGCTGTTCCTTGCGGAAATCCTCGGAACCATTGGTGGTTTCGGCTCCAGCCTCTTCATGATTCCTTTGGCCGGTTTGTTTTATCCCTTTCATCAGGTATTACTCATCACGGCCTTCCTGCATGTGGTCAGCAATCTTTCTAAAATCGCCTTATTCCGTTATGGACTCAGCAAGTTTTTGTTGCT
>JAGWYC010000245.1 GCA_018969565.1 Bacteroidota bacterium
CTGGTTCTTGTTGATGAACGACAGTCTGGTTTTCACCCATGCCGTATTGGGATCGGGCAGGAAGAAATCAGCGGCCAGTGAAGTAGGCAGACCGAGGTTTACATCATAGTCTTCCACTTCACCGTAGTTCATGTTTCCGCAACCATTACCCGGACCCATAGAGTAGAAGTAAATTTCGGAGCGAACACGCAGACGGGTTCTTCCGGGGCTTACGTTGGCACAGGGAATGGTAAAGTTTTTAGAAGTCAGCGCGCCGGAAGCATAGGTACCCCAACCGTTAGACATGAACTCAGAGTTGCCAAAGGTTCCGTCGCGGTTCAGGTCAATCCAGATACCGATGTATGCCGCATAACCCCAAGATGAGTTCTGTGCGATGTTTGAGGTGTAAGTTCCGCCTGCAGTCAGGTCGAAAGGCTTGCCGCCATTTACCAGGAAATTGGTGGTTGCAGAACCTGCAGTTACTGCCGAACATCCGTCGTCTGCTTTGTTGTAGATGACTTTGCCGTCCTGCACAAACTGAACCTGCCCGATGGGCGCGTAGTAGTAGTTGGGCGTTCCCACCCAGCAACCCCACTGGTTACCTGCCGCACACCAGGTCTGCGCCGAAGCGCTGGACCCGAATCCCAGCGCAGCAATCAGCGCCGGAATACGCAGCAATTTGATGGTTTGAGTAATTAGTGATCTCATATGGTTTTGTGTGTTTTGTTTTTTTCTTTTTAGCTTGTTTTCTATGCGATTCTTTGGGTCTTTAGGCTACAAGTATATGAAGTTTTCCAATAAATGACGCAATAAGTCGAAAAGGTTGCAGTGTTCACCAAAAAAAACTTCTTCCACCCTTTCCTGACCATCACGGCATTTGCAAGCTTAACTTGCTGTTAATCAATTAGTTATGCTATTTAACGCCCCTTGGTTTCTCCGTCATTTACCCACCTAATGATGGTCTGATTTTCCGCAGTACGATGACATTCTTGTGACAATTATTCGTTCGCCATTAACGAATCCTCAACTTCATCCCCGGCTTGAGCTGAAAATCCTGCAGCCCGTTCTTTAGACGAAGCTCATCGAGGCTGATGCCAAACTTCCGGGCTATGGAAAAAGCGGTATCCCCGGGTTGTACCGTATAGTATTGTTCTGCTTCCATGGTCTGCTTTGTTTTGCCGGCCTCAACTCTGAGCTGCTGCCCGCTTTGTAACACAGGCGTGCTCAATCCGTTCCAAACCATCATAGAATCCAGCGGCACGGCATACAAACGGGCTATGGAATACAGGGTTTCTCCGGGCATTACCACATGCATCCCTTGCCTCATTTCTGTTGCGTTTTTAGCCGGTTCTGACAGTTCGGTTTTTGCCGGTTTCAAATCTCCGCGTAGCACCAGCAACTGGCCTGCCTTCAGCACCGTTTGCTGCGGAAGCCCATTGATTGCAGCCAGTTTAGCCGGTTCTATACCCCAGCGTCTGGCCAAGCCAAATAAGGTTTCTCCGGACTTGACGGTGTAAAGACCACCGGCTGTATCCTGTATGCTGCTTTGGATTGGGGCTTCTGTTTCGAAATTCCCCATCACTGCCGGCTTCCCCGATTCCTGAGCAGATTGGTTTTTTTTCTGGAGCTGCAGGGCTTCCCCATCTTTTGGCAGTTGCCCCGGTTCCAGCCCATTCAGGTGATAAACCCTTTTTAGCTTGATGCCGTATTTCTGGGAAATGTCGCGCAGGTTCTCTCCTTCTCTATAAATATGCTGTGGAACTGATGCTTGTCTTTTTTTAGGCTTCAGATAAACCACTTCACCCGGCTTCAGGGTATCGCCGCGCTTCAGGTCGTTGTATCGGTAGATCTGCCAAACCCCAAGCTGCCGGGCATCGGCAATATCCTTCGGGGTAGCTCCGGCAGGGGCATAAATAACCGGTAAGCCGTTGGCCATTTGTAAGCCCTCGTTCTGTTTCTGAAAATACTCTTCTCCCATGATCACCATAGTATCATATTTCCCCAACCGATACTTGGCGATGATGCCATTAAGGATGACGGCGTATTGCGGATTGGTGGCGTAACCTGCCGACTTCAACCCTTGCGACCAGCCTTTGTAATTGAGTATATCCAGGGTGAACAAATTCTGGTAGCGCGGGCTGCCGCTAAGGAACAGACTATGGTCGCGGTATGATTCCATGGCATTTCGGTAAGCCCGGAAACACTCATTGGCCGCGTCGTCGTCTTCTATGCAACTTGCGCCCTGCCATTCCTTGCGACACTTGATGCCGAAATGATTGTTACATTCTGCTGCCAGACGGCTGTTTCCACAGGATGACTCCAGCAATCCCTGGCCGAGGGTAATGGAAGCGGGAATCTTGTACATGCGCATTTCCTGCATGGCCGCGTATCGAAATTCCTCAATATACTGCTCGGCGGTTTTTCGCTGGGGCGGCTGAGCCTCTACATTCAGCGAAGCGAGGAATAACATCAGGAAAAACAATCCTATGACCTTATGCTTTGGCATTTTCTTTCTCACGAAGCACAAAAAAATAAAACAACTTTTTGCTTTCTCCGTTCAGATTTGCACATCCTGTGTTTTGAACGCAGGCCGTGAAAGTCTTTTTTTGTAACATTAACCATGCGTCCACTGAAACGATTGCTTGCTTTTTTCGCGCTGGTATCTGGTCTGGGCCTGAACGGGCAGATGATCAAGAACCCGGATTTCTCCTGCCGTCCCGGCAAAACCACTGTTAAAACGGGTGAAACCATCGAAATCATACTCACCACATCGAATATTCCTGCTACCTGGCATTTGTTCAGCGAGGAAACCGATTGTCCGCCGGAGGAAGGTCCGGTAGAAGCCAGCCTGGAGTTCACCCCGCATCCCGGGTATCAACTGGTGGGCAAACTCAGCAGCATTGGCGACCATCTGGTGCGCGATGATATTTTCGGGTGCAGTACCGGGCAGTTTGAAGGGAAGGCCGAATTTCGTCAGAAAATCAAAATCCTGTCGCCCGATGCGGTTATCAAGTTCCGCTTCCTGGGGCAAATGTGTACCGATGTAACCGGTATGTGTGTTACGGTGAAGTCGCCCCTGATGGAAGTAAAAGACCTGAAAATCACCGGCGCTGCGCAGGAGACCCCTGTGGTGGAAACGCCGGCTCCCACCGCACCCGCAGTGGATACCACAAAGCATGCTCCGCTGCCTGCTCCAACCGAAGCGGCCTTGACACCTGCAGGAAAACCCGGCTACCAGGCCTCCGGACCGAATGAAGCCGGCACCTGTAAACC
>JAGWYC010000246.1 GCA_018969565.1 Bacteroidota bacterium
GCCGGGAAAGACATCATCATCAGCCTGCTTCCTGTGCTTGACAACCTGGAGCGGGCCATCAAAGCCAGTGAAACCCAGAGCGACAAGGCCTCTATCGAAGAAGGCGTAAAGCTCGTACACAAGCAATTTGCCGGCATCCTGGAAGGTCTTGGCCTGAAGCCCATTGAAGCCATCGGCCAGCCCCTGGATGTGGACCAGCACGAGGCCATCACCAAGGTGCCGCCGCCAAGTCCTGACCTGGCCGGAAAAATCATTGACGAAGTAGAAAAAGGGTATACCCTGCACGGCAAGGTGATCCGCTTTACTAAAGCCGTAGTGGGCGCATCTTAAAGAACCATGTCGAAAAGAGATTATTACGACGTGCTCGGGGTAGCCCGAAACGCTTCCGCAGAAGAAATAAAAAAGGCCTACCGCAAGCTGGCCATCAAATACCATCCGGATAAAAACCCGGGCGACAAAGAGGCTGAAGACAATTTCAAAGAAGCGGCCGAAGCATACGATGTACTGAGCAATCCCGAGAAAAAGCAGCGCTACGACCAGTTCGGCCATCAGGGCATGGGCGGCGGCTTTGGCGGAGGCGGCGGTGGTGGCGGTTTCAGCATGGATGATATCTTCAGCCAGTTCGGCGACATCTTCGGCGACAACGACATGTTCGGCTCCTTCTTCGGAGGCGGCGGTCGTCGTGGTTCATCCAGGCGTTCCGTAGGCTCCAACATCCGCATCAAACTGAAACTCACGCTGGCAGAGATGCGCAGCGGTGTGGAGAAGAAGGTGCGCTATCGCCGCATGGTGGAAAGCAAGGAAACCGAGTGGAGCGATTGCAAAACCTGCGGTGGCACCGGCGCTGTGCGCAGGGTAACCAATACCTTCCTGGGACAGATGGCCACCAGCAGCACCTGCCCTGAATGCAATGGCCTGGGCCGCAGCATCAAGAGCAAAGCCAAGGGTGCCAATGAATACGGATTAATTCCCGAAGATCAGGAAACCAGCATCCGCATCCCCGGCGGCGTGGCCAACGGCATGCAGCTTTCCGTGAGCGGCAAAGGCAACGACGGCCCCGGCGGCGGTGTTCCCGGAGATCTGATTGTGCTCATTGAAGAGGTGGAACACGAAGAACTCACCCGCGACGGCAACCATGTCATCTACCAGTTGTGGCTCAGCTTCCCGGAAGCCGCTTTAGGCGCAAGCACCGAAGTTCCTACGCTGGAAGGCAAAGCCAAGATAAAAATAGATCCCGGAACCCAGGCCGGCAAAGTACTGCGCCTGAAGGGGAAAGGATTCCCCGACATCAACGGGTATGGCACCGGCGACCAACTTATCTACGTGAACGTATGGGTGCCGAACAAACTGAGCCACGAGGAAAAAGAACTCCTGCACAAATTGCAGCAGAGCAAGCACTTCCAGCCTGACCCCGGCAAAGAAGAAAAAGGCTTCTTCGACCGCATGAAGGATTTGTTCTGATGAACTACCCGTTCCGCCATTTGCGCTATATCAAGGGCGAAACTGACTTCCTTTCAGCAGCAAAACATCAGCTCATCTAATTTTGCACACGCATCCCTTACTTCCATGATCCAGACGGATATTCTTATCATAGGCGCAGGTCCTGTAGGTCTTTTCACGGTTTTTGAAGCAGGACTGCTCAAGTTGCGCTGCCACCTGATTGATTCCCTGGCCATCCCCGGAGGACAGCTTGCGGAGATTTATCCGAAGAAGCCCATCTACGATATTCCGGGTTACCCCGAAGTGCTGGCCGGCGACCTGGTGGACAACCTGATGCGGCAGATTGAGCCGTTTAAACCCGGATTTACACTGGCCGAGCGGGCTGAGAAGCTGGAACAGGATGCGGAAGGACAATGGATGGTTACCACCGACAAAGGCACCGTTCACCGTGCACCTGTGGTGGCCATTGCCGGAGGCCTGGGCTGCTTTGAGCCGCGTAAACCGCCTATTGCCAACATTGCCGATTTTGAAGGAAAGGGCTTGGAATATCTGGTAAAGGAACCCGAGCAGTTCAGAAACAAACGCATCATTATTTCCGGAGGCGGCGACAGCGCGCTGGACTGGACGATATTTCTGGCAGAAGTAGCCGCTGAAGTCACCCTGATACACCGCCGCACCGAGTTCCGCGGGCATCCGGACAGCGTGCAGAAGGTGCTTGATATGGTTGAGGGCGGGAAAATTACGCTGCTCACCAATGCCGAAATCACCAACCTGCGCGGGGCTGACATGCTGGAAGCCGCCGAAGTGCAGCAAAAAGACACGGAAAACCGCTGGCTGGAAGCAGATTATTTCCTGCCCTTATTCGGCCTGACACCGAAACTTGGGCCCATTGCCGACTGGGGATTAGACATCGAAAACAACGCCATCCGCGTGGATACCTTGGATTACAGCACCGCCCTACAAGGCGTTTATGCCATCGGCGACGTGAATACCTATCCCGGGAAGTTGAAACTGATTCTCTGCGGATTCCACGAGGCTACCCTGATGTGCCAAAGCGCCTTTAAACGCATTCACCCCGACAAGAAGAATGTGTTGAAATACACCACGGTGAACGGCGTTCAGGGCTTCTGATATTACCCGCCGCTCCGGCAGATTAAAGATTTCAAGGCATTTCTCCTAAAAACCGAAACCGGGGCGCTTCCCTGCCGTCCACGCTAACCGTTTCTGCAAACATGGCCTCCGGCCGCACCCACAGGCTGCCTTCAGGATAGCCGGGCGAGGCATACAATTGACGGTACACCACCATCGGCTCGCGGGTTTCGCTGTGCATAGCCCTGCCCAGCACTTCGTATTTATTCCCTTTGTAATGAAGGTAGATTCCGGGTTTTATCATCGTTCCAGGTTCTGCGGCAAGATTCAGTTGCCTTCCGGCGCCAACTGCACTTTCAGTCCGTTCAGCGACTCGTTGATGTGGATCTGGCAGCCCAGCCGGCTGTTGTCTTCCACAAAAAAAGCCTGATCCAGCATGGCCAGTTCCCCATCAGCGGGCTCCGGAAGTTCATGTTCGCTGAGCACATATACCTGACAGGTGGCGCACATGGCCATTCCCCCGCAGCGGCCTTCCACCGGCAGCTCGTACATACGGCAAACCTCCATCAGGTTCAGGTTCATGTCGGTAGGCGCTTCCAGTACGTGGGCCTGCCCCTCGCGGTCAATCACGGTGATGTTTATTTCCGGCATCTCGACGCAAAATTAAAACTGTTCCGGAAGCTTATGGGTAGGATCTTGTAGTTTGGGTTGGGAGAC
>JAGWYC010000247.1 GCA_018969565.1 Bacteroidota bacterium
AGTATCTGTTCATAACGGGCAATACGTTTCTGTTCTACTTTGTCAAACAGCCGTTGCCACCAGGGCCGGGGTACCATACTTCTGCGCTGCCAATACAAAGAGAAGGCATCCGGTAAATCTAAAATCACCGGCAGCTTATGCGCATCCGGGAAATACTGAGCCATGCGCAGGTGCTGCACATGGATGGCGTCAAAGGATTCTTTCTGGAGCAATTCTTTCAACTTTTTATGAAAAGCCGAAGAGCGAAAAAAGGCCACCTGAAAGGGTATTTTGCCCAATATTGCTGCTGCGCATTGCATCACGGAATGCCAGCGAGGCAGGGGCACCAGGGTGATTTCGCTGAAGTGTTTTTGCAGTTCCGGAAGGTATTGTAAGTCGGAAGGGTCTTCCAGAAAAGTGATGAGGTGCAGACGGTGTTTGTTGCCAAGTCTGCGCGCCAGATTCCAGATCTTGAGCTTGTCACCCCGGAAAGGAGGGTAGGGAAATCTGTTGGCAACAAATAGGATATTCACCGTGGGCAAATTTAATGGATGAAGGCCGGTCGGGGCAGCAATGATGAAAATGGTTTAAGTTTGCCGTGCATGCTACACGCCGCGCAGAGAATTTCAGAGATAAACGAAAGTGAAACGCTGGCCATGACCAAGTTGGCCAGGGAGTTGAAAGAAGCCGGAAAAGATGTAATCAGCCTGAGCATCGGGGAGCCGGATTTTAACACGCCCGAACATATTGGCGCTGCTGCCATCCGTGCGATTGAAGAAGGGTACACGCATTATACTCCGGTATTGGGTTTTCAGGATTTCCGTGAAGCGATATGCCGCAAACTGCAACGTGAAAACGGACTCAGTTACCAAGCTTCCGAAATCATTGTAAGCACCGGCGCCAAACATACACTGGTGAACATCATGCTGTCGGTACTGAATCCGGGCGATGAAGTGATTATTCCTGCGCCTTACTGGGTCAGCTACCCTTCAATGGTTCGCTATGCCGGCGGTGTTCCGGTCTTCCTCAATACATCCGTAAGCAACGACTACAAACCTACACCGGAACAACTACGCGCGGCCATTACGCCGAAAACAAAGATATTTCTGTTCAGCAGTCCCTGTAACCCCAGCGGAACGGTATTTCAGCCGGCCGACCTGGAAGCGTATGCCGCAGTATTACGTGAATTTCCGGATATACTGGTTGTGAGTGATGAAATTTATGAGCACATCATCTTCGAAGGATCCCACTTGAGCATCGCCAGCCTGCCGGGCTTCCGGGAGCGCACTGCTGTGGTAAACGGACTTTCCAAGGGCTATGCCATGACCGGCTGGCGCATTGGTTACATGGCCGGTCCTCAATGGCTGGTAAAGGCTTGTGAGAAATTGCAGGGCGTTTTTACCAGTGGCGCAAACAGCATCGCGCAGAAGGCAGGCATAGCTGCGCTGGACGGCACGATGGAGCCCACATGGCAGATGAGGGAGGTGTTTCGCAGCCGCCGCAATCTGGTACTCGGCGAACTGGCTAAAATTCAGGGACTGAAACTTAATGTGCCCGAAGGCGCTTTTTATGTGTTTCCGGATGTGTCGCATTTCCTCGGTAAATCCTATCAGGGAAAACAGATTCCAGATTCCGTTGCGCTGGCCATCTACCTGCTCAATGAGGCGCTGGTGGCCACGGTGGCCGGCGATGCTTTTGGTATGCCTGAATGCATCCGCTTGTCATACGCGACCGATGAAGCCAGTCTGGTGAAAGCCTGCTCCAGAATGAAAGAAGCCCTGGAAAAACTCAGTTAAGCTTTGAATTAACTTTGCACATCCCGATGCACACTGATTTTGATTCTTTATTTCGCTCTTTCCGCAGCCTGAGGGTGCTGATTGTGGGGGATGTGATGGTTGATGCTTACTATTTTGGCAGCGTGGACCGCATATCGCCTGAAGCACCTGTGCCTGTGGTATTGGTAGATAAGCAGGAAACCCGTCTCGGCGGAGCCGGAAACGTAGCATTGAATGTGCATGCATTGGGTGCCCAGCCGGTTTTGTGTACGGTAATCGGCACTGATAAAGAAGGCGAAGACCTGCGCGCCCTGCTGCGGGAACAAGGCCTTAGCGAACGGGGTATTCTGGAAAGCGATAAACGCAAAACCACCACAAAAACCCGCGTCATCGGCAACAAACATCAGATTGTACGCATTGATCATGAGCTCACCGGGAATCTGGACAAAATGGACAGCTTCCTGCTTCTTGAATCAGTGAAACGGGAGCTGGAGCAAGCCGATGTGCTCATCATGGAAGATTACAACAAAGGCGTGCTGCATGAAGGCAATATCAAAGCCATCATTGCCCTGGCTAAAGAAGCCGGCGTACCGGTAGTAGTCGATCCTAAAAAGAAGAATTTCCTGGAATATACCGGTGTAACCCTGTTCAAACCCAATCTGAAGGAAATCAGGGAAGGATTGAACCTCAGTGATGACCTTCGTCAATTGGACCACCTGAGTGCCGCCGTTGCAGCATTGCAGGAGAAACTGGGTAATACCTACACCATGGTTACGCTTTCGGAGCAGGGTGTTTACATTGCGGCTAAAGACCAGTCGCATCATGTTCCTGCCCATGTGCGCAACATCGCCGATGTTTCCGGAGCCGGTGATACCGTAGTCAGTGTGGCGGCATTATGTCTGGCTTTGGGTACCGAACTCAGATTGCTGGCTGCATTGAGCAACCTCGCCGGCGGAATTGTATGCGAACAAACCGGGGTGGTTCCTATTCAGGCTGAATTGCTGAAGTCAGAAGCTGAGCGACTGCTGTTGTAAAAAAACGGCACAAGTTCTGAAGGATTAATCCGTTATCTGTTTAACATGAATCTGTTCAAATCAATCATCCTGAGTTTTTTGGTGGCGGTAATTCCGGTTTCTTCCGGAGTTGCGCAGAAGGCCTTTTTTTTCAAAGTTCAGGGCAAAGGATTGAAGGAGGCTTCCTACCTGTTTGGAACCTATCATGTGATGGGCAATCATTATCTCGACGGATTTCCGCAGGTAGGGAAATCCTTTCAATCCTGCAAGGGACTGGTAAACGAGGTCCGACTTTCCTCGGTAAATCCATACCAGATGGCTGCGCTGATGATGATGAAAGACAACAGCATTTCTGCCATGCTCGATACTACAGCCTACGGACTGGTGAGCGATGCCCTGAAACAATACTACGGATTCCGACTGCAGCAATTCGACCAGATGAAACCCATGCTTGTACAAACCATGCTGCTT
>JAGWYC010000248.1 GCA_018969565.1 Bacteroidota bacterium
CTGGACTTCTACTACAGCAGACCGTGACAGCATTGGCGTATTTGAGTTCAAGGTAAATTTCACCACACCAAGTTCGAGTAAAGTTGTTTTTGCCGCATCATTACCTACAGCCTCCTTCAACAGTGATATCTGCACAGGAACCCGTGAACAGTGTGTTACTCAGTCAGGTTCAACCGTAAAACTGGAATCCCTCAATATCCGCGTCATGAATCAACCCGTGTACAGGAAATTTTCTGATTACGAGGGAATAGTATTGTGCCATGTGGTAAATAATGGAAGCAGTGTAACTGTACCTCGCTGGTATGAGCTGAAGCGCACTACCGGGACCTGGTCAATTAATCAGCAAGGGACCTATACACCGGATGCCGCGCATCGTTGGTTGCCTGCGGTGTGCTATAACAAGAACGGGGATATAGCCATGGCGTACAATATTTCAGGAAGCACATTAACCCCCGGAATACGTTACACAGGCAGAAAAGTTTGTGATACTCCGGGAATGATGACGTACACAGAAACTACGGTTATCTCAGGAACTACAGCAAATGGAAGTACAAGGTATGGAGATTACAACCATCTGGTTATAGACCCTTCGGATGATGTAACCTTCTGGTTTACCGCAATGCATAATTCCGCCAGCACTTGGAGTACCAGAATAGCGGCATTCAAGCTACCTGCCTGCAGTACCTCAACTACCTGCGCAACGCCAACTGCCCTGAGCAGCAATTCAGTAACGGATATTTCTGCTACCATTTCATGGACAGGCAGCAGTGCAGCAAACTCCTACCGTGCAGAATATAAAGCGGCAAGTTCAGGCACCTGGATACTTTTAGACAGCGCAAATACAAGCAAAAGCATTTTGCTCAGTGGACTTAAAGGGTTAACCACCTATGACTGGCGCGTCAGTGCCAACTGCAGCGGAACAGTCAGCAGCTATGCCAGTGCGCAGTTCACCACCAAGGCAGGATGCAATGATCTATTTGAACCCAACGAAAGCAGAACAACGGCCAAGGCTATAACTATAGGTGCCAACACAACCGCCACGGTGTCAAGCAGCACAGATCAGGACTGGTTTTCATTCAGCACCACAAAAACCGGAGGCACAAATATTTCCATAGACCTTACCACACTTCCCGCAGACTATGATTTGCAGTTGTATTCATCAGCGGGCAAATTGCTCAAATCATCTTTAAATACGGGCACCATCAGCGAACGCATCTATTACAACAACACAAAAGCAGCGTCTTACACCGTGCTGGTAAGCGGATACAACGGAGCATTTGATGCTAATAAATGTTATAACCTGCTCGTAAGCAGCAGTAATTCTACCTATACATCGGCGCCTGGGGATGTGATTGTTGAGATAGAAAAAACAACCAACCTACGTGCTTTTCCGAATCCCAGTGACGGAAACATTGTTTTGGAATTCGAGTCTGTTGAAGAGGGTAAGGCAGAAATCAGCGTTTATGATATAAACGGAAAAATCGTGCTTTCGGAAACGGTTAAGACCATTGCGGGCACAAATCAATGCAAGAAAACCTTGGCACACCTGTCGGATGGAATGTATCAGGCCGTTGTAACACAAAAGGGCAAAAAGGAAACTGTACGCTTCCAATTGTCTAAATAAACCACCAATCAGATCCAACCAAAAGGCCCGGAAACGGGCCTTTTTTTATGACGCTTTGTCAGGTTTCAGGATAAGCACCGGAAAAGCCACATTTCGTCGGAGAATGGCTTAATTTTGTCCTTTGGAGTATGAATTGGTGCATAGTTTGACCAAGATTCCGGAAAAGAAGCGGTTTTCAACAAAATGAACGAACAGATAGAACAAAAACCTCAGGAGCGCAGGCCGCGTTTCAACCCCAATTGGATATACGCCCTGGTGATTCTGGCATTTATCATCATAAACTTCTTCCCGAAGGAACAAGGTAAAGCCAGTTCATGGAGTGATGTTAAGCGCATGGTACTGAGCGAAGAAGTAGAGAAAATGGTAGTGTGGAACGAAAGTGAAGTGGAAGTTTACCTCACACGGGAAGCACTGGACAAAGAAGAGCATAAAAAACTAAAAGGCAACGCCGATGTGTTCGGGGGAGATGTACCCCAATACTACTTTGAAACAGAAATTGATTATTTCAACAGGGAAGTAGAGGCGCTGAAAACTGAATTGAAGGCCAAGAACATCAACCCGGATACTGCACTGAAACTCGAATTCAAAACACGAGCTGATTATACCGGACAGATTTTAAACTGGCTGTTTTTCATCCTCATCTTCGTAGGTTTCTGGATGCTGGTGATGCGCCGCATGGGAGGCAACTCCGGCGGTTCCGGTCCAAACATTTTCAACATAGGCCGTGCACGCGCCCAGTTGTATGATAAAGACACCAAGGTGAACGTAACCTTCAAAGATGTAGCCGGACTTCAAGAGGCAAAAATGGAGGTGATGGAAGTTGTAGATTTCCTCAAAAACCCCAAAAAATACACCAACCTCGGCGGCAAGATTCCTAAAGGTGTATTGCTCGTGGGCCCTCCGGGCACGGGTAAAACGCTGCTCGCAAAGGCAGTTGCGGGCGAAGCCGGTGTACCGTTCTTCTCGCTTTCCGGTTCTGATTTTGTTGAAATGTTCGTAGGCGTGGGCGCCAGCCGTGTTCGTGACCTATTCAAGCAGGCGAAGGAAAAAGCGCCCTGCATTATTTTTATTGATGAAATTGACGCCATTGGCCGCGCCCGTGGCAAGAACTTAGTTCAAAGCAGCAACGATGAACGCGAGAGCACATTGAACCAGTTGCTTGCGGAAATGGATGGCTTTGGAACTGATAGCGGCGTTATCCTGATGGCGGCGACGAACCGCCCGGATATTCTGGACTCTGCGTTGCTGCGCCCGGGTCGCTTCGACCGGCAGATTTCCGTGGACAAACCCGATCTGCTGGGCAGGGAACAAATCTTTAAAGTTCACCTGAAACCCCTTACCAAACTGGCCGCCGACGTGGAAGCCAAGAAGCTGGCCGCACAAACCCCCGGTTTTGCCGGAGCAGAAATCGCCAACGTGTGCAACGAGGCTGCCCTGATTGCCGCAAGGAAAGGCAAGGAGGCTGTTGAAATGCAGGATTTCCAGGATGCTATTGATCGTGTAATCGGAGGCCTTGAAAAGAAGAACAAACTTATTTCTCCTGAAGAAAAAGAAATTGTTGCCTACCATGAAGCCGGCCATGCCGTTGCCG
>JAGWYC010000249.1 GCA_018969565.1 Bacteroidota bacterium
CAATCTTTATCCGGTATGCCGATTTATGACCTTTAAGTTTCTTCAAATTTGGAATATCAGTCAGGGAATCCGCCTGTTCTAAAAGCCATATCATGGAATAAACTGAATCTTTTACCTGAGCCATTCTGATCTTATCCAAATCTTTAGAGAATCCGAAAAGAAAAGAAACATTCATGAAGTTTTCAGCTTCTTCATCACCTCAGCCCTGCTCACTTTTTGATTCCTGTCTGCATCGCGCAACAGAAGAGACATTCCAAGGTCTTCCAATTCTTCAGAGTCCACAATTTGGACGGCGGTTCCAAGTTTTTGCATCAGACTTAAAATAAATTCTAAATCAGCTGTGGTTTCGGGTTTAATCAATATTGCTTTCATAAAGTAAATCGTGAATTACGAAGATAATGAATCCGTTGTAATTCCATCTCACCGCCTCCCGCTTCCCACCCTCTTTCTTACCTTTGCCTTCATGCGAGGTTTCCTTTTTCGTTGCCTGCCTTTGGCTGCCGCTTTGCTCATGTATGCTCACTCTTTCGCGCAGCAGATTGACCCTACGCGATGGATGGACTACATGCGGGAGCCGAATGCCAACTACTTCAAAGTGAAAAGGGCTTTCGATGCCTACTGGAAAGACAGCGTCCCAGAGCGTGGCCACGGCTACAAGTCTTTTAAGCGCTGGGAATGGCATGTGTGGAACTCCGTGGACAGTCAGGGCTTCGTACGCTGGCCGGAAGGCCGCCTGAAGGAACTGGTGAATACCGCCAACGATATGGAAACCCATGCCGGACCTTGTCCTGCGAATGGCCGCTGGCAGCCCGTGGGTCCGGTGAATCATCCCTGGAACCAAAGCAGCCAGCCAACGGGCATTGGCCGTATCAACGGCATCGCCTTCCACCCCAAAGACTCCAATACCTTCTTCGCCTGCACACCGCAGGGCGGCGTATGGAAAACCACCGACCACGGCAAAACCTGGCAACATCTCTTTCGTTCCGAATCCGGATTTAATACCATCGGTGCGAGCTGTATGGCCGTTAGTCCCAATAATCCTGACACCATGTACGTGGGCACCGGCGACCGCGATGCCGGCGACGCCCCCGGTTATGGCGTACTCGCCAGTTGGAATGGAGGGAAAAATTGGGTATTGCGCAACAGCGGCATGGGCAACGTGCTGGTAGGCAGAATCGTGATGCACCCCCGCAATGCCGCCATCCTTTTGGCAGCCACCAACAACGGTATCTATCGCTCGGTGAACAGCGGAGCAAGCTGGTCGCTGGTGCAAACCGGCGGCACCTGGGATCTGGCCTATAACCCGCACAATCCCAGTATTGTATATGCTACCGTTGGTGGACTTTTTTACCGCAGCAGCAATGGAGGTATTAGTTTCACCAACATTACCACAGGGCTGCCCACCAGCGGAATCTCCCGTGCGCAGCTCGCTGTGACTGCGGCAGGCCGGGGTTATGTGTATTTGCTCATCACGCCCGGCAGCAATTTCCTGGGATTGTACCGCTCGCTGGACAGCGGACTGAATTTCAGCACCATGTCCACAAGCCCGAACATTCTGGGTTATTACGACGGTACGGATCTTACCAATGGACAGGGCTGGTATGACCTGGATCTATCGGCCGACCCTAAAAACAAGGATATCATCTACGCCGCCGGTATCAATGTATGGCGCTCTGTCAATGGCGGCAGTACCTGGACACAGATTGCACATTGGTTCGGAGGTTATGGTGCCGACGATGTGCACGCAGACCAGCACGCTTCAGAGTTCAACATCACCGGGAACACCCTGTTCTCAGGGAATGACGGAGGCATCTATTTCACAAGAAATCCGGGGGCGGCGCAAAGCGCCATCCGATGGACGAATATTTCATCCGGCATTCAAAATTCACAGATATATCGCCTGTCGCAGGCGCAAACCAACGAGTATGCAGGCGCCCACGGCTATCAGGACAATGGTTCTTCCCAAACGGAACGGGATGAGTTCATCACCTATTACGGCGGGGATGGCATGGACAATCAGGTAGATCCTTCCGACCATCGCTACATGTATGGTGCCTATGTTTATGGAAGTATTTACCGAGCCTTCGACCGGAATACCATAGCCACCATCGGCGCCAATGGAACCGGCGGCATCAATGAAGGAGGCAACTGGCTCACGCCCTTTATTCTTCAGGACGGAAATCCGGGTACCATGTTCGCCGGCTATTCTAACGTATGGAGAACAACCGCTGCCAAAACAGGAACTCCTCCAACATGGACCCGTATCAGCACCAATTTTGCGGGCGTCAGGCACCTGGAAAATTCACCGGCTAAAAACAGTATTCTCTATGTACTGCAGAACAGCAACAACATGCAGCGCAGCGACAATGCCAACGCGGCGGCACCCACTTTCACCAACTTAGGCGCAGGCCCTAATGGTGTTCGCTGGATAGAAGCCCATCCCACCGATACCAACAGGGTTTATTGCATCAACGGCAGCAACCTTTATCGCAGTAAGGATAAAGGCCTGAACTGGACATCCCTGGCTTCGCTCAACTTCAATGCCCATGGCGCCCTGCGCTGTATGTTTTTTGACAGCAGCGCCGACTATGAAACCATCTATGTAGGCAGCGAACGCGGTGTGTATGTATGGGATTCTCTGGCGGGAAGCCTGATCAACTACAATACCGGATTTCCCATCTGGGCTGATGTTACCGATCTGGATATCTATTATTCCCCGAAGGGACCGGCATACAACCGCATTGTGGCTTCCACCTACGGTCGGGGTGTATGGCGTTCCAATCCTTATGAGCCGGGCGTGCTGAAACCTGTTTCCGGCATATACAGCTTTGATTCTGTGTGTGCTGTGGGCGGAAAACTCAGGCTGAAAGAGCAGGTGCGCAATTCGGCAAGTACCCTTAGTTGGCGGATCACTCCGTTTGGAGGGTATCGCTACACCGATGGTACCGACAGCACGCAGCCACAACCGGTGGTGGAGTTCCTTAAGCCAGGTCTTTATACAGTTAGGTTGGTCGCGGCAAACTGTCAGGGCTCGGATACGGCTGTGAAGTCCAACTGGATTCGGGTATTCCGTAAAGCTGCTGCGGCTTCCTGTGCCAACACCACCACGTTCAGAACCGGTAATTCTGCCATCGGATTGTTCCGTATTTCCATGGCAGACAATACTTCTGAAACCGGGGGGTATTTTGACGATGGGGAATACCTGGATCGCAGCG
>JAGWYC010000250.1 GCA_018969565.1 Bacteroidota bacterium
GCTTTGTGTGACCGCGGACTTTCCGCAACCATTGAAGAAAATATATGAATAAAATCGTAAAGGACGCCGATGAGGCCATCCATGATATCACCGACGGGATGACGCTCATGCTCGGCGGTTTCGGCCTTTGTGGGATTCCGGAAAACTGCATTTCCGCGCTGGTGCGTAAAGGGGTAAAAAACCTTACCTGTATCTCGAATAATGCGGGCGTGGATGATTTCGGTATTGGCCTGATGCTGCATCAACGTCAGGTGAAAAAGATGATCAGCAGCTATGTGGGGGAGAATGAAGAATTTGAACGCCAGATGCTCAGCGGCGAGTTGGAAGTGGAACTGATTCCCCAGGGCACGCTTGCCGAACGCTGCCGTGCTGCTGGTGCCGGAATTCCGGCCTTCTTCACCCCCGCCGGAGTAGGCACCGAGGTGGCGGAAGGTAAGGAAACGCGCATTTTTAATGGCAAAACCTACCTGATGGAATACGCCTTCGATGCAGATTTTGCCATCGTGAAGGCCTGGAAAGGTGATGCACATGGCAACCTGATTTTCAAAGAAACTGCCCGCAACTTCAATCCCATGATGGCTATGGCCGGAAAGATTACCATCGCTGAAGTGGAAGAACTTCTGCCTGCCGGAAGTCTGGACCCCAATGAAATTCATGTTCCGGGCATCTTTGTACAGCGCATTTTCAAGGGAAGCAATTACGAAAAGCGCATAGAACAACGTACCGTCCGCAAGCGGTCCTGAGCCATGTTGCTCCGCCTGGCTTTCCTGGCTTGTTGCTTCTATACGCTGCAGGCACAGCAATTAATCAATACCGACAGTCTGGGACCGGTTCATTTTCGCGGGCTGTGTCTGAGCAGTAAGCGCGTGGTCTGGCTAAGCGGTACAAAAGGAAGTGTTTTCCGAAGTACCAACGCCGGTAAATCATGGAAAGCAATACCGGTCAGTGCTTTCCCCCGGCATGATTTCCGTGATATACACGCCTGGAACAGAAGAAAGGCCATAGCGATGAGCAGCGGCGACAGCGCCGTAATCGTGCGTACCCAAAATGGCGGCAAAACCTGGACTGCGGTGTACGCCAATAACAACGTAGGCGTTTTCCTTGATGGACTGGATGCGAAAGGACGGCAGGGCGTTTGTCTTGGCGACCCCATGCCCCTCAGTTTTGATTCATCAACACCGCGATTTTTATTACTCCTCACCGACGATGCCGGTCAAACATGGAAGGAGTTTTGGCCCGAATTGAAGGTACAGCAAGGTGAAGCAGCCTTCGCTGCCAGTGGCACTTCGGTGCAGTACCTGCCGGGCAAAAGGCAAGATGGTATTATCTGGGTTACGGGCGGAGGCGCAACAGTGCGGATGCCGGAAGCCGAGCGCAGCAGTCAGGATGTGATTCACTCCTGGTGTAACATAAACGTGCCTATGCGTGGCGGTGCCGGCTGGGGCGCCTATACCATGACCCTGGAGCAGAAGCATGGGGTGATCTTGGGTGGAAACTATAAAGAATACCGTCGCAAGGACTCCATTGCAGCTTGGTTCAACCCGGAAAGCAGACATTTTGAACCGGCTCAGACGGCACCAAGGGGCTACCGCAGTGGTTCCTGTTTCAATAAACAACAGCAATGGTATTTCTGCACCGGTACCAATGGAACCGACTTCAGCACCGATTACGGCGCACACTGGCAGCCTTTCAGCAATGAGTCCGGCAATGCCTGCATTTCGGCAAGAAATACACTGTGGGTGGCCGGAAACAAAGGCAAAGTTTATTGCTACCGCTTGCGTTGAGCCCTTGCGTATCCGGTTAAGATTTTAGCCGCTAAACTCAAAAGGAAACCCGCCTTCCTTCAGATGCTCATTCCTGAATTCAGGTGCTGAATGCTCCATGAGCCAATGCTTATGCCATAGCCTTGATTCATGTCCAAGAGGTGACTACCTGGTTACAGCCCCGGGATATGTATCGGAATGTAAGGGAACCAAGGGTGAACAAAGTTTAAGCATGGACTTCACCGGGCATTAAAAAAGGGCATCCGCCTCACGACAGATGCCCTTTCCTATAAAGATGAATGAAATTATTCGATAACCAGTTTGCCGGTGCTCATGCCGGTACCGTTGCTCACAGTTACCAGGTACATGCCGGGTTTCAGGCCTTCAGGCTTGAAGCTTACCGTATTTTCACCTGCGTTGAATTTACCTTTAGCAATGGACTGCATCACACGACCGTTCAGGTCCTGCAAGGTTACTACTACGTTGGCAGCGCTGCTCAATTTGAAATCAACAGCGATGTCGTGACCGTTGCTTGCGGGGTTGGGGTAAGGCATTCCAACGGAAACACCACTTTGAGCCAGGTCTTTCACAGAGTAGTTATTGGTTGAAAGCTTAAACAACACACGAGGAGCGTAGGTAAAGCTCTGCATCTGAGAGTTTGTCCAAGAACCACCGTAGTAGCTGTTGTTGATGGGCGCCAGATTTCCGGTGTACAATGCATAACGAATACCGGTGTTCACCATGAAACCGTTGTTAAGGATACGGTAACCTCCGGTAACACCGGTTGGGCTTTCCACGTAAGCGCTTGCATCCTGAGCCAGTTGGAATTCGAACTGGTTGAAGCGGCGCTTTACTCCTGGATTGCTGCGGCAGTCGAGGGTATCAAATGGCGCTGTTTTGCTGTAGGACTTATCACCGGGGATATAGCTGACGGTTGCACCGAACCAGTTAGCTCCACTATTTGAACCTAAAACGGTGCGTCCGATTGGAAGTTCCAGAACGCCCCAACGGCTCATGATGGTATCTTTCACGTTCAGTTCAACGAACTTGCTCTGAACAGTGGTACCGCTGGCGCGGTTTTCGGGACGGTTGTAGGCAACAGTTCCAAGTGCAGTATTGGTATAAATCAGCACATCAGCGCCGGTGTAGGTGGTGATGCGCACTGAATCCACAATGGCAGGATTAGGATTCCAGCGGTTGTACATGTACAGCACTGCAATAGAATCCACGGTGTAAGTATTCCAGCGGCTCATCTTGAAGGGCGCACTTTCATAAATAACGCTTCGTGGGTCAACCATCATACCCACAGAATGCCATCCAACTTCACCCAATCCATTAGAGTACTGAGTAAGGATGTTTGAATCGGGGAACAAGGTGGAACGGAAATAGGTGGTTTGTGAGTTGAGCTGATCAATGCTCACAGCGG
>JAGWYC010000010.1 GCA_018969565.1 Bacteroidota bacterium
TCCACTGAAAGATGGGTGGCACTGAATAAACTTCAGCTCAAAGAAGCTTGCCTGGAACTCTGGAGCACCAGCGAATATATTGAAGTTCGCGATTCACTGGTTATTGATGCTACCATGACCAATAACGCACGTAACCGTGGTTTTGGTTTTAATGGTCAACCCGGAGAACAGGGTGGTATGTACATCCTGATGACCGGCGACAAAAACGGCAACATTGTTTCTAATGGCGCCATGCAGGGTATGTACCATATCAAGATCAACAAAAACACCAGCGCCCTGAAGGTGGTAGTAACCGGAAACCGTCAGGAAATTGGTTCCAACACCCACTACGTGGACGTAACTCAGGGTATTTTGGAATTCGATGGCAAGCGCAATTGCCGCATCAATGCCAATACTGTTCCTACCGGTTTGATTGTACGCAGCGCAGGCCGTCTGGTTGCTCCTGATAATGACTCTCTGTTCTTCAATGGATGCTGGAATTTCAATAACACCAACTGTTTCAATGCTCAATTGAGTACCGTGGTGCTGGACGGAAAGGGTAATAAGAGCAGCTTTACGCACAACCAGGACACCATTTATTTGAACAACCTCGTACTGCGTACCAGCGGTGCCACAGCAGGTACACCCGCATCTCTGACATGGAATTTTACCCAGGACCGTCTTTATCTGCGCGGCAACCTCACGACCGATGATACTGCCGGTGCTTATTTAGGTAACCTCCAGTTGTTCATCGAAGGTAACCTTACCGCCAAACAAACTCAGGGCAATACAGGAAACCGTTTCCCCGACAGGGTTTTGTTTGTGGGTACCAACAACCAAACGGTTACCCTGAGCAGCGCAGCTAAGGCCGCTTATGGAAATACCGTTACTTTCAATAAGCCCAGTGGCAGTGTAACCCTGAATTCCGTAATGGAAGTGCGTGATGTAACCTTCACTTCAGGTCTGGTAAATACCACTTCGACCAATAAATTGATTATCAACCGCCCCGACTTTATCCGTGGTGGTAACGCAAATTCCTATGTCAACGGACCTGTGCGTGTGTTGAACGGTGGTTCCAGTTCCATGTGGAATGCCGGAGCCAATACCACAGGCAATGTGCCTGTAGGTGCCGGTGGAAATTATCGCCCTATCGCATTCAGCAATGCAGGAAATGATGAATTTGATATCACTTATACCGCTTCAAATGCTAAATCAGGTGAAACACTTTCAGCTCCTATTGACGAAATTACCACTACCGATCTGTGGCGTATTGACCACGTGAGCGGAACCAGCAACTATAAGATTAAACTGTTCCTTACCGGCAAACCCGCAGCATGGAATAATACAGAGGTGCGTATCGCTGCTCAGGCTGATGGAAATGCGCCCTGGTATAATCAGGGTGGTACATACTACAGTTCTGATAACATGATCTGGAGCACCAATGTAGATATCACTAAAGGCTTCATGCACTTCACTCATGGACGTGACGTGCCTGCTCCTATGATGCTTGTTAAAGAAGGTGTGAGCGGACATGAAGTTGCTACGGTGAAGGCTGCATCTAATGAAGTAGCTCCTGCTCCTGCAAACAAAGCGGTACAGTTCAACGTGTATCCAAATCCTGTTAAAGAACAACTGTTCTTCCAACTGCAGAATGCAGACAAAGGTGTGGTAACACTCAGTGATATGAGCGGCAAAATGCTGGGCATGTTCAATGCTGCTGAAGTGAAGACCATTGACATGAGTAATCTTACCCCAGGTATGTACCTGGTGAGCTTTACCGATGGTCTGAACAGAATCACCCAGCGTGTGGTGAAGAACCAGTAAGTATATTTCAAAGCGAATTGTTGAAAAACCCCGGCCATGCCGGGGTTTTTTTATTTCACCGACATGGAATTCAGGTATAGCATATCACCTGTTTTTATGCCCCCTTTTTCTGAACTTTGCACAGCATGTCTA
This sequence comes from Bacteroidota bacterium, assembly GCA_018969565.1. Classification (GTDB taxonomy): domain Bacteria; phylum Bacteroidota; class Bacteroidia; order NS11-12g; family UBA955; genus REEB481. Next base: position 1,936 of record JAGWYC010000010.1, read on the forward strand.
TCAAAGTAAAATCTGAACATATCCTGAAAAGTCTGCATGTTCCTGCCAGGGCGGAAAGTGTATGTACCGGCAGCAACTGGATTACCGCAGTAGGTTCCATTGAACGCGATATCATCAGTCCGGTTGACGGTAAGAAAATTGGCAGTGTGGTATTTGCTACCGACACAGAATATGAAGCGGTGCTGAAACGCTCGGTGCAGGCTGCGGAAATCTGGAAACAGTTTCCGGCTCCGCGCAGAGGTGAGGTGGTTCGCCTTATAGGTGAGCAGTTCAGAGAGCATAAACAGGCGCTGGGTGAACTGGTCAGCCTGGAAATGGGTAAAAGTCTGCAGGAAGGCCTGGGTGAAGTCCAGGAAATGATAGACATCTGTGAATTTGCAGTGGGCCTCAGCAGACAGCTTTATGGACTGACCATGCACAGCGAACGTCCGGGCCATCGAATGTACGAGCAATGGCATCCGCTTGGTGTTACCGCCGTGATCTCTGCCTTCAACTTTCCGGTAGCCGTATGGAGCTGGAACGCCATGATTTCGGCCATTTGCGGCAACGCTACCATCTGGAAACCCAGCGAGAAAACCCCGCTCAGTGCCGTAGCTGTGATGAATTTGGTTGCCCGCGTTGTTCGTGAACAGGAACTTCCGGAAGGGATCTTTACGCTGATCAACGGTGATGCCCGCATCGGGCAGGCTCTGGCTTCCGATTCCCGGGTAGCCATGATTTCCGCTACAGGAAGTACCCGCATGGGCAAGGCTGTTGCCGAAACAGTGGCCAAAAGAATGGGTAAATCACTGTTGGAGCTGGGTGGCAACAACGCCATCATCATCACACCCAATGCCGACCTCGACCTGGCGCTGCGCGCCGTGGTTTTTGGGGCTGTGGGTACTGCCGGACAGCGTTGCACCACCACGCGCAGGGTCATTATCCATGAATCCGTTTATGAAGCCTTTAAAACGCGTCTGCTGAAGGCATACGCACAGTTGAGTATCGGAAATCCCCTTGACGAGAAAAATCACATTGGCCCCCTGATTGACAAACAAGCTGTGGAAGCCTATGTGCGTGCCCTGATTCACCTGAAACAGGAAGGGGGCAACCTGATTTACGGAGGTAAAGTATTTGAAGGTTCCGGATATGAAAGCGGATGCTATGTAGAGCCTGCCATCTGCGAGGCACAGAACCATTTCAGCATCGTTCAGGAAGAAACCTTCGCGCCTATTCTGTACCTGATGCAGTATCGCGAACTGCATGAAGCCATCGCTATGCAAAACGATGTGAAGCAGGGGCTCAGCAGTGCCATCTTCACCCGCGACCTTTCAGAGGCTGAATTGTTTTTATCTGCACAAGGCAGCGACTGCGGTATTGCCAACGTGAATATCGGCACCAGTGGTGCGGAAATCGGTGGAGCTTTCGGTGGCGAAAAGGAAACCGGTGGTGGCAGAGAAAGCGGCAGCGACAGTTGGAAAGCCTACATGCGCAGACAAACCAATACCATCAACTACAGCAAGAACCTGCCGCTGGCCCAGGGAATTCGCTTCGATATTGACTAAACCCGGACAGGGTAGATGAAACTTAAGCTCCACTTGCTGTTGTGCTGCTGGGCAGGATCACTTGCCGCCCAGCATGATCGCGGTATGCAGGTGCAAAGCTATGGGGGCTTCGTATTCCCACACCATGAGGAAATGAAGCGTCAGGAACAACACGTTGTAGGTCTGGAAGCATCCTGGTATGCCAAGGGAACAGGCTATAAGGGCATGGACCGGCATTTCTGGAACCCACGGCTCGGAGGAGGTCTGCTATTCCTCAGAATGGGCGATTCGCTCAACGGCATCGCGCTCGGCCCGCACGGATTCATTGAATTTAATCTGAAGGAGCGCAGCCACAGCGTTACCACCATGCGCTGTGCAGGCGGCATTGGCTACTTCTCACGTCCGTTCAGTATGGATAATAACCTGCGCAACCGGGCTAATGGCACCCGACTCAATGGCTTAATGCAATTGCAGATTACCCGCAGGCAATATCTGGGGAAGAATACAGAGGCATCTTTGGGCCTGGGAATCACGCATTACTCCAATGGCAACTGGAAATTCCCCAATTGGGGCATCAATATGCTGCTGGGTCATGTGGGCTTAGCCTGGTTCTTCAATAATGCCCCGGCGAATCGTCCGGCCTGGCCCCGATTTAACGCTGATACACCCTGTCTTCGCGGCTTCTGGAATGTTTCTGTGCGCACCGGTCGCAGGCAGATTGCTATTGATGATAACCGAACGTTTACCATGTTCATGGGCGAAGTGGTCTATCATCATCCACAAAGCAGAAGCCGATTATGGCGCATGGGCGTGAATTACTTTTTTGACCCGATTTACCCCTACATCAAGTTTGGTCCCTGGCCCGTCAGAAACCGTTCCTTTGGCTCGGTTTCGGAAGTTTCCTTACTGTTTGGTCATGAATATCGCGTTGGTCGTTTGGGCATCATTGCAGATGGAGGTCTATATCTGTATCGCCCCACCGACAGCAAGCGCAAATACTACGAGGCAGTGGGTTTTAAATACTATCTGAACCCCAATGTGGTACTCATGAGCCGCTTGAGGGTGCATCTGTTTACGGCTGATTATATGGAATGGGGCGTGGGATTTAATCTGCCCGATAAGAATATTCGTAAGCCTTTGTTTAAGAAGGAATTTGTGCTGTTCTGAGCCATGACTGCCAAAACAAAAACTGCCCTGCTGGCCGGTGCCAGCGGTGTTACCGGAGCAGCCCTGCTGCAATTGCTGTTGCAACATCCAGATTATCACAGGGTTATTGTATTGGTCAGGAAGAAGCTGGATTTGTCGCATGAAAAGCTGGAACAGCGGATTGTTGATTATGACAATCCGGAACAGTTGCGCATCCCCTGTGATGAAGTGTTCTGTTGTTTGGGAAGCACCATGGCCAAGGCGGGAAGCAAGGAACAGTTCTTCAAGGTGGATCACGACTATGTGCTTACGCTGGCGCGGGAATCAAAATCCGCCGGAGCCCGGGCCATGTTTGTGGTTTCGGCGGTGGGTGCTGATGAGCGTTCGCTGTTTTTTTACAACCGCGTCAAGGGTGAAATGGAGCGTGACCTTGCTGCCCTTGACTTTGAACGGCTGTGCATCTTCAGGCCCGGATTGCTCCTGGGCAAACGCGAAGAACGCCGTCGGGGAGAAGCCTTTGCCAAGGCGGTGTACGGCATCATCAATCCGATACTGCCCGCGGCCTGGAAAGGAATTCATCCGGAGCAGGTAGCGAAGGCCATGATACAAGCGGCGAACCAAGAGATAAGCGGGAAACTGCACATCGTGGCTAACCGGGAAATGGTTTAAATAAATGGTCTATACATTCAGGAATTAAGCAAGGCTGCTCATTCAATGGAGTACCTGTTGTTTATCATCGGGGACTTTTTTATTTCCAAAGAATTTCTATCACTGTAATTACCTAATTGAAAAACCAATGAACAAAACTTCACTGAAATTCGGTCTGATGATGCTGGCAGCAGCCTCTCTGGCTTCCTGCACCATGCAAAAGCGCTACCACAACAGCGGCTGGAATGTAGAAATGAGTCTCTTCAAGAAAAACCAAAAATCAGCGCCTGTTGCTAAGCCAGAGGCACGTGTTGCTGCGCAACAGGCTCCTGTGAAACAGGTTGAAGCACCGGCAGCAGTTGCAACTACGGTGGTGGAAGCACCGGCATTGGTAACAACCGTAACTGCTCCTGTAAACGCTCAGACAAATGCCCCAACCGTAACAGTGGCTCAGGTAGCCAAAACAACTGTGAAGAACCGCGCTGTGGCCCCTGTTCGTGCTTTTGCTTCAGTAAGTACTGATGCTGCAAAAAGCGTGAAGCAGGAGTACAACGCACCTGCTCAAAAACAGACTGCTACAGCTACAGCAGCAGGTGGAAAGAGCTGGCTCGTAGCATTATTGCTGGCGTTATTCCTGGGAGGTCTGGGTATTCACCGTTTTTACCTGGGTTATACCTGGCAGGGTGTGGTTCAACTGTTGACCGGTGGTGGGTTTATCATCTGGGCATTGATTGATTTGATCCGAATCATCGTCCGCGACCTCGGCCCTAAAGATGGAGATTACATAGACTAATCAATAGTCTTTAGCAGAATGAATTGGGAAGCCGGCGATGAGCCGGCTTTCTTTTTGTCGGCGCTACCTTTGCCCTGTGTCTCAAGCCCGTTCCCAAGCCCTGATCCGCCTGCACCTTGCCGTGTTGCTCTGGGGCTTTACGGCCGTGCTGGGTAAACTGATTTCCTACGGAAGTTTTAACCTGGTATGGCACCGCATGTTCCTCACCACCCTCATTTACCTGTTTATGCCGGCGGTATGGAGGGGGTTCCGCACGCTGAACTTCAGCCAGGTGCGTGTATTTGCCGGTATTGGAGTACTGATAGCATTGCATTGGGTCACCTTCTACGGAAGCATTAAAATCGGAAATAGTATATCGCTGGCGCTGGGCTGCTTTGGCGCGGTGAGTTTCTTTGCGGCCATTCTGGAGCCGCTCATCGTAGGCACGCCCTTCCGGAAGCAGGAACTGCTGCTGGGTGTTCTGGTGCTGCTGGGCCTGGCCCTCATATATCAGGCACGTCCACGTGAACAGGTAGCGGAGGCAAATTTTATGGCGGCGGCAGGGGTGGGCATCATTTCTGCCTTCCTGGCTGCCTTGTTCAGCGTACTCAATAAGAAATACCTGAGCGCCCACAGTACCCTGAGTGTGTCCACCATGGAGCTGGGTTCCGGTTTCCTGTTTTTAAGTTTGCTGCTGCCCTGGCTGGTGACCCCGGGTTTTGTCTGGATACCACAGGGTATGGACATCCTCTGGGATATCCTGCTGGCGTTGGTATGCACCAATCTCGCTTTTTTTCTGGGTACCGATGCCCTGAAACATGTTTCTGCCTTTACAGCTAACCTGGCGGTGAACCTGGAGCCGGTGTACGGAATCCTTTTTGCAGCATTCCTGTTTAAAGAATACGAAGTACTGAATATGTGGTTTTATGCCGGTGCAGGGATTATCCTGCTGTCGGTCATCCTGCAACCCATTCTGAAGAAATATGCTGACCATTGACCAGATTATCCACCAGCGCAGAAGTCATTTCCTGGCCGATTTCAGCGGAGAAAAACTCCCGGATTCACTGATTCACCGATTGCTGGAAAACGCGCATCAGGCACCTTCGCATAAGGCTACCTTTCCCTGGCGCTTTTGCGTGTTCAGCGGACCTGCCCTGGAGCGGCTTAGCCTGGAAATGGTGCATTGGCAGGAGCAACAAGCTGATGCTTCATCGTTTAGCCCGGAGAAACGCGCCAAATTGCTTAGCTACCCTGAGAAGTTGAGCCATGTCATAGGCTTGGGTGTTCATCAGAGCGGTAAAGTGCCGGCCTGGGAGGAAGATGCGGCCCTGGCTATGGCGGTTCAGAACATCTACCTGACCTTAGCTTCCGAGCCTCATGCAGCCGGGTACTGGAGCACGGGCAATGGCACCGGTTCAGAAATCATGCGACAACTATGTGGATTTGATGAACACACCCTGCACCGTGGCTGGTTTCTGCTGGGGCATGTGGAAAGCAAGCGTACTAAAGCGGGCAGGCCTCCGTTGGAGCAGGTGATTTTAGAAATCAATCGTTGATTCGGGTTATTTATTGAGATTGCGTAGTACCACGAATGGTATCTTGTTCTTAGCCCACAAAGCAGTTAAAGGCGTAGCCGGGCTGGTTTCCATGGTCATGGAACCAAGCAGTATGTCTAAATCTCCATCCCCTTCGATATCAGTGCTTTCCATCACAATCCACCTGCCGGCCTTGAATAGGTCAGGGATGTATGAGTACGTAGGTTTTTTTGATTGGTCGAGGTCGATGATGACAAAGCTTAATTCAGGGTGCTTTTCCCAATCCGGAAAAAATGAAATACAAGCCAGTTCTGGTTTTCCATCCCCATCAAAGTCACCCGGATGCGCGGCATATGCGCCAGGTAATGGGTAGAATGCTGTTCTTTTAAGTTTGTAGCCAGGTACCATCTTATAGATATAGATACCATGGTACGGTTTGATAATGGCAGGAAAATCGGCATTGTCGCCCGCAGTATATATGAATTCTTCCATACCGTCGGCGTCAAGATCATATAGTTTTAGGCTGCTTGAGCCATATGAAGCGGGAAACTGCATCAGGTTGATTATTTTGAAACCACCTTTACCGTCGCTGAGCATGAGGTCAATTCGTTCATTGGCCTGAGCGAACAATACAACAATATCCATCAGTCCATCTTTGTTGAAATCCCGCAACTCTGCGCTTACGGCACCCGGGGAGGATTGAAGAACACTTCTTTTCAGTTTGCCGTCGGGTTGAGACAGGTATAAACTCAGGCCACCGGCGTATTTGCCGAATTCACAAATCACAAAATCGGGTGCTCCGTCTTTGTTCCAGTCGTGTGCGCGCATGCACACAGGACGTTGGAGACTGTCGGCAATCACACTTGCGCGTTCAATGGCACCAAGCGGATGTTTCAATAACAACCCAAGAGCTTCTTCTGTAGGTGAAAAGCTACCCATGAATAGTGAATAGCTGTGATCTTTCCATTGGAGCATATCTACACCGCCCTCGGTGATTTCCCCGGCCTTTGAGATGCTATAATCGGCGCGCAGTTCCAGCCAGCTTTTGGTATTGGCGTCAGCAAGGCAAAACCCACCATCGGCTTTTTTTCGGAGCATAGTAAGGGATGGAATACCATATCTGCCTGGAGGAATCAGAACCTGAAAACGCTTGAGGGTATCTATTGTAGGTAATGCGGGTATTGGTAATACCTCTGGGGCATTCTTTTCATAGTATGCAGTGATGGACTTCCAGATTTCCCTACTGAAACCGCTTTGCGTATTGGATACCGAGGATGTATCTACATGCATGAATTCGGCCATTTTGGGCAAGACATGTTTGGCCCATTGTTCTTTTGTGAGCAAGGAGGGATCTGGAAATGCATGGCAATTGGCACAATATTCCCTGGCATTCATTTCACCAATTTGTTCCGGCGAAGCGCCACATGAGCTGACAAGGCAAATAACTGCCAATATGAAAATCGGATTCACATTGCCAAGAGATACATTGATTATTATTTGAATGTAAAGAGAAAGTAAACAAGTAAACACTTGACATAATACATGCTTAAGAACATGATATAATTTATTTATATAAATTAAAGTTGCGTTAACAAGACCTCCATTTTCATGAACAAATGATAAAACGATATTAGGGTTCTGCTAACAGGGTTTGTGGAACATTGCAGGGTCAAAAAATCAACAAAAACAATGAAAAAACAATTTCTTTTAGCAACTGTCATGCTGGCTATTGCGGGCGTGACGACAGCACAGATCCCATTTCCGGTGAATATTGACACCGCATGGACGGCCAAAACCATTTGGATGCCGAAAAGTCCGTTAAAAACACAAGTTATCTTTACAGGGGGTGTAGATGTTGTAAAAACAACGGCTACCTATGGTAATCCCGCAGCTCAGGCATATGCCAAGCAGTGGCATGATTTTATCGGGTTCTCCGCCGACAAAAGCGCCAGCGGAGACTTGGGCTGGGTGGTTGTGAACCATGAAATGACCCAGCGTAATGATTATATCGGAGACGGCGGTGGTATGACTATGTTCAAGCTGAAACGTGGAAATGGTGATACGTTGAAGGTTGTGGAACAAACGCTTTCTGACGGACGGAAAGGCAAATACTTCAATGTTGACTTCGTAAACACTGTAGGGGAAACAGGCATGAATTGCGGAGGAATTACCGACAAAAATACCGGTCGTATCTGGACGGCAGAAGAATGGATGCAAACCAGTAACCGCACCATGTTCAATGCCGGTCTTAATTATCGGGATACAGGTAATTTCACGATTGGCGTAACAAGTCCTGCAGGTTTCCCCGGATTTAATGGTAAGACAATCAAGCGATACCAAAACCTGAACTGGATGGTTGAGATTGACCCTGTGAATGCCAAAGCTATCCGTAAGCAATACAACTGGGGTCGTGCCGGCTGGGAAGGCGGATTGGTTTTGCCCGATAACAAAACGGTATTCCTTTTTGAAGACGGTTCGCCCGGAATCCTGGCGAAGTTTGTAGCAACTAATGCCGGTGACTTTACTAACGGTCAATTGTATGTGTACAAACATGATGCACCCACAAAATGGATCACCATTGAAAACAACCTCGATACGTTACTTGAACTGAATACTGTGGCCATTCGCCGAGGTGCAACCATGTTTAACCGTCTCGAATGGGGTGCCTACCATAATGGTAAAATATATATCACCGAAACCGGTCGTGATGCATTTACATTCAATAGCGGTATTGCCAAAGCTGGTGTTGTTTCACCGGCGTTGATCGAAGGATACAAAATACGATTCAAAACCCTTACCGGAAAGGATTTTGCAGGTACTGATGCCCAGGCATCTGACTCAGTAAGAAACGGCCGCTTCGCTGATTATTATGGCCGTGTTCTTGAATTTGACGTGAATACCAACCTGGTTCGTTCGTTCCTCGAAGGGGGGCCTTACTTCGGCACAGCTACTTCACAAGGACGTACTGCAGGATATCCCATGGTACACCTTTCAAACCCTGACGGCCTCAATTTCCTCACTGTGAAAGGTAAAACATACATGATGATTCATGAAGATCTGAATGGTGTATCATACAACAGGATGCCTGCTAACACTACCATTCTTTGCGAACTTTATTTGCTGGATATGAGCATTGCCAATCCTACACTCTCTGATTTGATGCGTCTTACGGCCTGCCCTCCCGGCGCAGAAATCACCGGTGGTATTGCTATTGATAGTAAAACTATACTCACCAATGCACAGCATTCAAATGTGGACAATCCTTTCCCATACAATCAATCATTCACTTATGCCATTACCGGTTTCGATGGTACACCTGCTGTGAACGTTAACGATTTCCAGGGAACATCTTCGTTTAGTATTTACCCCAATCCGGTTGCTCAGGAGTTGCATTTAAGCCGTCATATGGACGTAGCCATCTATGACGGACTTGGAAGCCGTGTAAAAGTATTGCGCAATGTTGCTGTAGTATCAGTAGTTGATCTGAAGCCAGGCGTTTATTTTATCAGAAATGCAGAAGGTGAAACCCTGCGTTTTGTAGTACAATAATCATCACTCATAAAAAGCCGGAGGTTTAATGAAACCTCCGGCTTTTTTGTGCTTATCGCAATAAAGAAAAATACATGAAACATAATCGTATCTTCCTCTTTCTGACGCCATTATTACTCACAGTTCTATATTCATTTCATTCTGGAAATCAGAAGCAGGGTTTTAATAAAGAGTTCACAAGGCGCTATTCAGAAAGACTGGATTCTTTCCGCAGGAGCATTACAGAATGTATTATCGAGGTTCAAAAAGCAGACATACAAAAATCCAAGAGCAAAACGGCTGCAATGAATGCTTATAAGCAATTGCGTCATAAATATAAGCGTTGGGAATACTTAGGTTATTATATGGATGCTCAGTTTCTGAAGGATATAATTAATGGTGTCCCGCTGCCAAAACCTGAGCGAAACAGTTTCGGTATGAATATTCTGGAACCGAGAGGATTGCAAGTGGTTGATGAACTTATCTCTGAGTTTGATAATAATGAGATAAAGACTGCTTTGCTTCGTGAATTATCTTCGTTACAATCAGCGCTCGCTAACTACAAACCTGATTTTACCATTAATCCCGCAGACGTGCTTGCCGCTTCCCGTCAGGCTTTGATTGTGGTCATCTCCATGGGTCTAAATGGTTTCGATGTGCCGGGAACCGGCAATTCACTTCCCGATGCCGAATCAATGTTATCCGCGGTTTGGGATGATATGCAAATTTTACTTCCTTTAGGTCAGGAACACACTGCAAAAGAGCTTCGGCGCTTGTTTGAAGGGGCAATAACGTACATACATAAAAATCAGAATTTTGAATTATTTGATCGGGCAAAGTACACAAGAGACTTGTTAATCCCTATATATCGAAATTTGGGAGTACTCCACAAGCAAACAGGCTATGAGTTTCCTCACGAAAGAAGAATGCTGTCAGGTGCGGTAAATGATTTGAGCAACGATTTCTTTTCTGAAACATTCTTTAATAATTCTTTTTTCAGTCATATCCCTGCGGAAATTCAGTCAGAAGAATTAATGGAGTTGGGGAAGTTGTTGTTTTATGATCCTATTTTGTCTGATAACGCTAATCGCTCCTGTGCATCATGCCATAATCCCAAATTGGGCTTTGCTGACGGCAAACCTAAAAGTCATTCGTTTGATGGTGCCTCAGAAATAAAGAGAAATACACCAGGCCTGATTAACTGTGTTTACAACGAGCGATTTTTCTATGATTTGCGCGCCGAATCGCTTATAGATCAACAAGAACATGTAATCAGCGACCCCAAAGAATTTAATACGGATTATTTCAAGATAATAGAAAAGCTGAGCGGTAGTAAGGCCTACCGTGAAATGTTCCAAACAGCATTTCCAAAGTTTCAGGGAACAGAATCCTTGAACCCTCAGAACATTAGGTATGCCATAGCCTACTACGTTTCCGGACTAAATAGTTTCAACTCCGAATTCGACCGTTGGATGCGTGGTGAAACTTCTTCGGTCAATGCTGAGGTTCTTCAAGGGTATAATTTATTTATGGGGAAGGCGGCTTGCGGGACCTGCCATTTTGCACCGGTGTTCAATGGAACTGTTCCTCCGCTGTACGAAGAAACAGAAAGTGAAGTGTTGGGTGTTCTGGAAAATCCGGATAAAAAACCACTAAAACTGGATAATGATGCCGGTCGTGGCGCGGCAAGGCTCAAGGAAGCAACACCATTTTATATTCGATCATTTAAAACTCCGACGGTAAGAAATATAACGGCAACTGCCCCGTACATGCATAATGGTGCATATCCAACATTAGAATCTGTGATGGATTTTTACAATCGCGGCGGTGGAATTGGTCATGGATTGGACGTTCCCTTTCAAACACTTCCTTCCGACCGGCTAGGGCTTAGTAACAAAGAAATGAGGGCTATTATCGCCTTTATGAAATCGTTGGATGATAATCCGTTTGCTGATTCAATTCCTTCCTCATTGCCGGAAGTTGAATCCAGACCGGAACTCAATAAACGAAAACCTGGCGGGGTGCTCTAATTTCAATCGCTGTAGGCGCGAATCACTACTGGAATTTCAGTCAATGATAATCCGAGTATTTGGGGCGATTAGTTTTGGAGCAGGGGAGTTTTGGAGCAAGAATAGTTTTGGAGCAAGAATAGTTTTGGAGCAAGAATAGTTGGGGAGTTTTGGAGCAAGAATAGTTGGGGAGTTTTGGAGCAAGAATAGTTGGGGAGTTTTGGAGCAAGATTAGTTGGGGAGTTTTGGAGCAGGAATAGTTGGGGAGTTTTGGAGCAGTGGAGTTTTGGAGCAAGAATAGTTGGGGAGTTTTGGAGCACTGGAGTTTTGGTGTATGGTAGCATTTGAGTTACATCTTCACAACTCCCAAACTCTAAAACTCCCAAACTCCCAAACTACCCATCACAACCCCTCAATACGCCCTCGCAAAAACCACCCTTCCTTTACTGGGCTTACCGCTGAGTATGCAGGTTCCGTCTTCTTCCTTCTGATCCAGTGGAATACAACGAATAGTAGCCTTGGTGAGTTCCTTGATTTTCTCTTCGGTTTCGCTGCTGCCGTCCCAGTGTGCCCATGCGAATCCTTCTTTCTCGTCTATGGCGGATACGAATTCTTCCCAGGTGTTTACCGTGTAGGTTTTAGCTGACCTGAACTCCAGGGCCCGTTGATACAGGTTTTTCTGGATGTCGTTCAGCAGGTTTTGAATGTGCACTTCAATGCCGGCGAGGGGCATGCTTTCTTTGGTTTTCAGGTCGCGGCGGGCTACTTCTGCGCTGCCGTTGGCCAGGTCGCGGGGACCGATGGCCAAACGTACCGGAACGCCTTTCAGTTCCCATTCGGCAAATTTGAATCCGGGTTTCTGGGTGTCGCGGTCATCGAATTTCACGCTCAGGCCTGCAGCTTCCAGACTTTTCTTCAGCGGAAGCACCGCATCGGCAATCTGATTCAGTTCCTCTTCGCTCTTATACACCGGAACGATGACCACATGGATGGGAGCGAGTTTCGGAGGCAACACCAATCCTTCATCATCTGAGTGCGCCATAATCAGGGCACCCATCAGGCGGGTGGAAACGCCCCAACTGGTTGCCCACACGTGTTCCAGTCCGCCTTCGCGGGTCTGGTAGCGCACGTCAAAGGCCTTGGCGAAGTTCTGTCCCAGGAAGTGGCTGGTGCCCATTTGAAGGGCTTTGCCATCCTGCATCATGCCTTCAATACAATAGGTTTCATCTGCCCCTGCGAAACGCTCGTTTTCGGTTTTCACACCGCGGATGACCGGTACACTCATCCATTCTTCCGCGAACTGCGCATATACATCCAGCATTTTGCGGGTTTCTTCCAGCGCTTCTTTTTTGGTGGCGTGCGCGGTATGGCCTTCCTGCCAAAGGAACTCAGCGGTGCGCAGGAACAGGCGGGTACGCATTTCCCAGCGCACTACGTTGGCCCACTGGTTAATCAGGATGGGCAGGTCGCGGTAGCTGCGAATCCAGTTGCGGTAGGTGTTCCAGATAATAGCTTCGCTGGTAGGGCGCACCACGAGTTCTTCTTCCAGTTTTGAATCGGGGTCGGCAATCAGACGGCCCGGCCTGTCAGGGTCGGCTTTAAGGCGATAATGCGTTACCACGGCGCATTCCTTGGCAAAGCCTTCAGCATTCTTTTCTTCCTTCTCAAAAAGACTTTTCGGTACAAAAAGAGGGAAATAGGCATTGCTGTGGCCTGTTTCCTTAAACATACGGTCCAGTTGCCGCTGGATGTTCTCCCAGATGGCATAACCATAAGGTTTAATCACCATGCACCCTTTCACGGCACTGTGTTCCGCAAGGTCTGCGTTCTTCACAAGGTTATTGTACCATTCGCTGTAGTTATCGCTGCGCTTTACCTTTTCAAAGGCCATAGTTGTGGAATGTTTTTTGTAGATTTATTCCTGCAAAGGTAGCCCAATTGCCTGTGCAGGAGATATTTGATATGAGAACCGTATTCACAGTTGTGCTTGCGGGGTTATTGCTGGCATCCTGCGGGATGCAGCGCCCCGCCCAGGTAAATCGTTATGATGATGCGTATTTTATTCCGGGTCAGGATGAAGCAGATCAGGTTGCACATGGACGAAAAGAACATGCCGCTCCTGAGCAGGGTAATGCCGGTTCCTACGGAAGCACGTATTCCGACCGTTTCCGGAATTTTGGTTCCGGAGGCTATTCCGGGCCTGCTCCTCGGATGAATCCCTATTATGGTTCTCCATATTATGGTTCACCTTATTCCGGCTGGGGTGGCTTTGGCTACACACCTTACGGCCCTTACGGTTATGGATATGGTTCCTGGAATCAGCCCTGGGGATGGAATCAACCTTGGGGTGGCTACAACCCCTGGATGAACCCTTGGTCCATGCATGACCCTTGGTGGAATCATCGTTATTATCCGAACTACTTTCCACCGCCACAGCCTGCTCCGCAGCCACAACCTCATAAGCCGGGCAACCGACGCCGTATGAGCACGCCGAATCAAACCCTGCCCACAGGTCCCGGCGGTGATAACCGGGTGAATCAGCCCTTGCGTCAGGCGCCTGCGCCTTCAACCAACCCTTCAAGGCCGGCACCTAACCCGCGTAACCAAACGCCAACACCGGATGTGCCGCAGCCTCAGAGAAATCCGCAACGACCTGCCCCGGAGGCCAGACCGAGAAACCAGCAGCCGGTGCCGCAACAACAAACAGCACCGCAGAGACCGCCTTCCGGGGGATATAATCCTCCACCCGCATCAAACCCGACGCCGCGGATGAGTAGCCCGGCAACGCCGTCGCCCTCACCCTCTCGGAATTGGAACACTGCGCCTTCAAACAGCCCTGCCCCGCGCATGAACAGCCCGGCAACACCGGCGCCCTCACCTTCACGCAGTTGGAACAGTACACCTTCTGCAAGTCCTTCACCCAGCATGAGTGCTCCATCGGCGCCTCGTTCTTCAGGCGGACAAGGTGGTTCAGGAGGGCGCAGACCATGAGCAGGTTTCGCACATTACCCGGCCTGCTGCTCGGCCTTTCGGTATATGGTTCGGGAAATAACCTGAAGGCCCAAAATGAAAGTGATGCCATCCGCTACAGCACCGGATATTATTTCGGCACAGCCCGCAGCATGGGTGTGGGTGGGGCAGTGAGTACCCTGGGCGCAGATGCTTCTTCCATAACCCTGAATCCTGCTGCGCTGGCTCAATACCGCAGCTCTGAGTTCAGCGGAACCTTATCCTTTCAGAACATGAGCAATAAGGCGGAGTACATCAATCATATCACCCGTGATTCCCGCTTCAACATGAACATCCCCAACCTGAGTCTGGTGATAGCGAATCAGCGCTATAAAAACGGGAAGGCGCTTACTGAAGGTTGGACTAATTTTACGGTGGCATTTGGCGTGAACCGCAGCCATGATTTCCAAACCAGAACCTTCTTTCGCGATACCAACCGTTCCTCCAGCATCAGCGATTACTTCGCCGAACTGGCGAATGGCCAATTGGTGAATGATTTCCCTTCAGGAAGTTTGCAGTCCATTGCCTGGAACGGCTATGCCATTGATCAGGTTTCGGGTACCAATGACAAGTACGAAAGCTCCCTGAAGGGTGGTTCTCGTTACCTGAAACAGGAGGGCATCCTGGATACCCGCGGTTCCATCATTGACTGGCACGGCTCTTTCGGAGCGAACTACAACAACAGGTTGTACCTGGGCCTCGGACTGGTGTACAGCAACTTGAGCTACATTGAAGATTTGTCCTTCACTGAAACCGACTTAAAGCAGGATCCCACCATTAAGGACCTGAAAAAACTGGAAGTGGTGAACAATAATACCGACCGTGGAGGCTCAGTGGGCGCGCGAATCGGGATGATTGTGCGCCCGACCGACCAACTCCGTGTGGGCATAGGCATACAGACGCCTCGGAGTTTCCATATCAACAAAACATATACGTACCAGGTGCAGAGTTATTTTGATCCGGGATCGCCGAATGGTAATTCACCGGAACCGGCCTTTACGGATCCGGCGAACACCTACGACTATAAAGTAATTACCCCGTTTAAGGCCAATGCGGGCGCCACGTTGCTGTTCGGCAAGGCCGGATTTATCTCAGCCGATGCGGAGTTCGTGGATTATACCACCGCGAAGCTGAAGGCCCGTGACTACGGTTTTCTGGGCGAGAATGCCAATATCCGTCTTTATTACAGGCAGGTGTTGAATGTGCGTGTTGGCGGAGAGTTGGTGGTAGATATGTATCGTTTCCGTTTGGGCTATATGAACAACCCCAATCCCTTCGCCAACAATGTGAATATACCTTATACCAGAAATCTCGGCTTCTCCGCGGTGACAGGCGGCTTTGGTATCAGGGAGGAAAAGTATTTCCTGGATATGGCCCTGATGCTCGGGAAACGAGCTGATTACTATACGCCTTATTTTGTTCAGGAAGGAAGCGGCAGGCAAGCTTATACGGTTACCAACAATTACCGCAACTGGAACTTTCTGGTTACTTTAGGATTTCGTCTGGAGTGAAATCTCTACCGGTATAAAACAAAAAACCCCCGCTCTGCGGGGGTTTTTTGTTTGGAGATCTTTTAATTACTGAAGTTTGCCGATCCAGGAGTTGGAAACGGTGAACTTAGAAGTAGTAGGATCCTGTTTCCACAGAACCAGGTTCACATGCATCTTGGTTTTGTCCCAGTTGTTATTCAGGGCACCGAAGAAGGTGAAGTTCTTTACTTCCCACTGAGCAGCGTTGTCTGCCAGCATTTCGCCGGTAGCGCTGGTGCCGAGGGTAAGGCGCAGGATGTGGTCGTGGATGTTCTTGTTGGTGCTCATGTCGCTGGTCTGAGTGGCAGAAATGCCGTCTTCAGTCAGGTATGCAGCCAGGTAGTATTTGCCAACGGTAGGAGTGATGGCTTTGAAGAACTGAGTCTGAGCTTTTACGGTAAGATCATTGCCGCTCAGTTCAGTAGTGAACTTCATGTTGGCTTCAGGAGTCAGGGCCAGTTTCTGGTCAACATTGGTAGCGCAGCTTGAATTGGTGATGCCGTTTCCAACGATAGAAGAGAAAATCTGTCCGCCGCCACCGATGAACATGGTGGGTACTGAAGAAACACCGAAAGTGCCGGCCAAAGCGTTGCCAGAAGCACAGTTCATGGGGTCAGCCACGCTGCCATTTACCTGGCAAGAGATGATCTGGGCCTTGTCGCCATAAGCTTTAGTGATGTACTCTTTGCCGGGCTTGCCATAAGCACCGCATGGACCGCACCAGGTGCCGCCGAAATAGAATACAGTGGCTTGCTGAGTCTGAGCAACTACTGCAGGGTTAGGGGTAGGTGCCGGATCTTTTTTGCAGGATGCAAAGGTTACCAATGCGGCAGCCGATGCTAAGAGAAGAGCGTTTTTCATTGTTCTTTATTTGTTAATTGGTTGTTTCAGTGCGCCAAAATAGTAAAAAATACCATCCCTGCTGTATCATGCCAAAGAAAATCATGCCGGATGTTTCTTTTAACCGCTTCGTGTTTCTTTGCAAAGTGAAGCAGTTTATCAGTCTGATTCTGGTTTCAGGTGTCTTGTTTTCAGGTGCCCTGGCCCAACAATATCATGTAGTGGATTATGGTCGTACGGGCCCTATTCCCGCATTCATGCAAGGATTTTCGGCTTCCGAAGAAGACATCAGTGCAGAAGCCGAAGCCGGCTGGAGGCAATTGATGGGGTCGGCCACCGCCCCTGAACGCTCTGTTCCGCTGCCGTTGGGCTTCAGTCTTACACTAAATGGTACTGAATATACCCATGTACGTGCTGCCTCCAATGGATATATCACCTTTGATACTGCTGCGGCGGTGTATGCAGCTTCAGGCGCAGCTTCTCTGCCTATTGCCGCCCTGCCTTCACCGGCCTTGTATTTTGGTGGCTTGTCACTGTCGGGAAGCAATGATCGCCTCCTGTATCGCTATTCCGGTTCTGCGCCCAACCGCGCGCTGATGCTGAAGTGGTATTCCGCCACAGCAGGCTCCGCCTTCGTTTATGCTTCTGCCGTAATCATGGAAAATGGCACCTTGTGGACCGGCCTCATGTATGTTGGCAGCAATACCGCCACTTATAAGGCGCCGGTACTCTCTTTAGGATTCCAACTTTCCGCTTCTGAAGCATACATGATGCCCGGGTCTCCGAATATTGCTCCCGATTCCGCCTTGTATGGAGCTTCCGCAGCAGATAACCATTATGCAGCATATATCCCCGGCGTTGCGCCAGCCTATGATGCTCAGTGGCTGCAA
>JAGWYC010000251.1 GCA_018969565.1 Bacteroidota bacterium
AAGAACACAGAATAAGGGTTTCCGTAGGAATTCTTGATAATGAGCAGCTTGCGACCGCTTTCGGCATTCGTGCTGATGCGCATCAGCGGATAGTCGCCGCCCAGAAATACGGAATAGGCATTCGCTCCGGAGGCGAAACCGGCCAGCAGACTGCTTTTCAGGGGCTTGTTCGGATTGGTCTTGGTATAAACGCTGGTGGTGTATTCGCCCGGAACCTGGTAATAGTCCACGAAGTCTTTCTTTTCCAACAACTTAGGATCACGGGTGAGCCAGTACAATGAACCCAGAAATCCGTTGATGGTCTTTTTAGGCATGCTTGCCAGCTCGTTGGGAATGAGGCCCATTTTTTCACAAGTGGCGCGATAGGCGTAATAAGCGCCCAGGGCGGTCCAGTGATGGTCGGTGTTGAAATACAGGTATTCACCGGTATGGGCCGACATTTCTGTGATGGCATCCACCGGGGTCACGGATGCATTCAGGTTGTTGTAAATGGTGGCGATGTTGTCTTTTTCGGATCTTGCCATCTTACGGTAGGAAGCGGGCATATAGAATTCGCCGGCTGTAGGCGCCACCATGCAATATGCTTTCACGCCCGGGGGCAGGGCCGCCGCAAAGGTATTGATGCTGCTCGCGCAGGCTTTGGCCATCTTTTCGCTTCCGCCGAAAACCTGCATGGCCATATTGTTGTAAATGATGAGGCCCTTGCTTACTTCCGCAGTCAGACTGGCGTCATCGCCGGAATCTTTTGCCTGCGTTTCCTGTTTCAAGTGTGGCGCGCTGACACCGGGTTTTTTCTCTGTACTGTAGAAGCTCACCTCTTCCGATTTTAAACCCCGTGCATTCTGAAGGGCAAATGCGGTGTTCAGGAACTGCTGTCTCCAGGGAAAGTTGTCGGCATAGTACAATTCCAGACTGTCCGTATAAGCCCCGTGTTTTAGCGAGTGCCAGCTATAAGCGGGCATCGGCGTGAGCTTACGTTTTTCCTCGAGGCTTACGGTGTTTTTTTGTTCCAGCAATGAATACAATCCAATCCCGCTGAGCATCAGCGTCAAGGTGACAATTTGCAAATAATAGGCCTTTTGCTTCATGCTCAGAATCGGAAATAAAGGAATGGATTATAACTCTTGCCTACCAACATGGCGGTGCTTCCCAGCAGCAACAGGATATTGGCCAGGGTGAGTGCCAGTTGCCCGAAACTCAGGGAGCGGTCTTCCAGTTTCTGATACAACTTCTTGTATGCCCACAAATAAACAGGTGTACACAAGATTAAGGCCAGTATCAGCCAGAATAGGTGTTCTTTCAGGGTTAGGGAGATTTCCAGGTTCCAGGCCGGGTTGGCGCTTGCGCCAAACAGGATATTCATAAATGCGCCCAATCGGTGTAAATCGGTAAAGTAAAACAGTGCCCAACCCAATACCACAGCAAAAAGCAGGTACAGATGCGACACGAAGCGGGGAAGGGCATCCATGACCTTCTTGAGGAACAGGCGCTCCAGCGCAATCAATACACCGAAATACAGTCCCCAGAGGATGAAATTCCAGCTTGCCCCATGCCAGAATCCGGTGAGGAACCACACAATGAACAAGTTGCGGTAGGGTTTGTGCACTTTACCGCCAAGAGGGATATACACGTAATCCCTGAAGAAACTTCCCAGGGAAATATGCCAACGGCGCCAGAACTCGGTGCTGCTGCGGGAAATGTAGGGGTAGTCGAAATTCTCGTGGTAGTGGAAGCCGAACATGCGCCCCATTCCAATGGCCATATCCGAGTAGCCGCTGAAGTCGAAATAAATCTGCAGGGTGAACATGAGCAGTCCGAACCATCCACCCGCCACCGTAAGGTTGTTGAAGTCGCTGTCTAAGTATTTTACCACCAGTTCTCCGGCTACATTAGCTATGCACACCTTTTTGAAGAGGCCGATGCAGAAGCGGTGAATCCCTCCGGCGATATCGGCAATGTTGAACTTCCGATTGTCAATTTCATCAGCAATATGCACGTAGCGCACAATAGGGCCGGCTACCAACTGGTGAAACAGGCTCACGAACAACAGGAAGTTCAGGTAATTCCGCTGCGCGGGAACTTCATTGCGATAAACATCCAGCACGTATGAAATGGTCTGGAAGGTGTAGAAGGAAATGCCAATGGGCAGGGCAAACTGGGGAATACTGAAGTGGGTGCCCAGCAGCAGATTGACGTTCTCGTAGATGAATCCGCTGTATTTAAACAGAAATAGAAGGCCGAGGTTCAACACCACAGATGACCATAATCCCACTTTTGCCCATACAGTACCTCGATGCTTTTCAATCAGCAGGGCATTCCCATAATCAAGGCTGGCCGAGAAGATGAGCAGGGTAACCCAGATGGGCTCACCCCAGGCATAAAAAACCAGAGAATACAGGGTAAGCAGGGCATTCCTGTAGGTGCGGTTATTCCATGCGTAATAAAGCAGGATGCACGAAGGCAGGAACAGATACAGGAAGATCAGGCTGGAAAATACCATGCAGCAGCGGGCGCTTTCAGTTTATGTGCGAATATAGCCGACGAGACTTATGCGCCGAGCTTTTTCAGAAGCACTTCATTCACCTTCCTGGGATCGGCCTTGCCCTTGCTGCGCTTCATGATTTCTCCGACAAACAAGCCCAGCAATCCGGTTTTGCCTTGTTGGTATTCGGCTACTTTCTGGGGAAGGGATGCGAGTACCTCATCGGCAATACCTTCAATGAGGTCGGTATCACCTGTTTGTAGCAAATTCAGCGATTCTGCCAGTTCCAGCGGCGATTTGCCTTCCTGGCCGATCATGGCAGGGAACAATTTCTGTGCGGCAATGCTGTTACTGATCTGTCCTGAATCAATCAGGGCTATGAGGTCGGCGATGCGCTTTCCGCTTAATGGGAAATCGTCTATACTGATGGCATGCTCGTTCAGGTAGCCGCGTATATGTACGGTAACCCAGTTGGCGGCGGCCTTATAATTCGCCGTATGTTTTACCACTTCCAGGAAATAAGCAGCAGTGGCTTTATCATCAGTCAATACCCCTGCATCATATTCGCTCAGTCCTAATTCACCGGTGAAACGGTTGAACAGTGTTTCCGGAAGTTCAGGCATCAGCCGGTGTACAGCTTCGATATACTGGTCGCTGAGCATCAGTGGGGGCAGGTCCGGTTCCGGGAAGTAGCG
>JAGWYC010000252.1 GCA_018969565.1 Bacteroidota bacterium
TTGCGACAGCGTGACCTACGCGAATGCCTGTGAGGCCGAAGCATCCGGAGTTACCTGGTGGCGACCGGGGGAATGTGGGCGGTGAGGTTTTTTATCATGATGCGCCTGCCCTCTTTGTCATGGTGAGCTCGTCGAACCATTGAAAGGGAAAATAGCTGTTGTGGTTCGACGAGCTCACCATGACAGGAGTTTTCTCACTATAAAACTTTAACCCTACAAATTCCTATCTCGTTCGCGCTGGGCGTTTTCTCTCTTCTTGAAGTTCCTGAAAATCAGGTACACGCCGGCAAAGACCACGCCTGTAATCAGGAATTCACTGATGATCAGCAGGATTTTGAAGTTACTGTTATCCGGTTGCATGGGGCAAAGTTAAGAAGCCGACTGTTGCTGCCTGTAAATTTCATACATGATGATGGCCGCAGCATTGCTCACGTTCAACGAATCAATAATGCCATGCATGGGAATGCGCAGGTTGCCGGCGTTTAATGTTGACCATGCTTCCGAAAGTCCGGTGGCTTCTGTGCCCAGCGCCACGGCTACCTTGCCCTTTAGTCCGGCGTCGAGCCATTCTCCCGGGCGGTCCATATAGGTGGTAAACACTTTATAGTCTTCGGCCCGGAGCCAGGCAATGGCTGAGGCATAATCAGTGACCGCTGCAGGCACGGTGAATACACAGCCCAGCGAACTGCGCAACACATTGGGATGGAACAAATCTGCAGCCGGGTCGCAAACCACAATGCCACCACAACCGGAAGCATCGGCAGAACGGAAAACGGCGCCCAGGTTGCCGGGTTTCTCCACCCCTTCGATGACCATAATCCAGGAAGTACGTGGTCGAAAATGCGACAATCCGGTATCGGGCATCCTGCCCAGCATCACGGCATTAGCCACGCCGTCGCGGTAGGCAATCTTGGCAAAAACCTCTTCCTTCACATCAAAAAGGGGCAATCCCTCTGTGTCCTGTGTCAAAGGTTCCAGCAGGTGCAGGGGCGTAGTTCTTCCGCAGAAAAAAAGCGCCTGCGGCTGAATGCCGGACTGCAAAGCCAACGAGATTTCCCGCAATCCTTCCACTACCAGCAATTGTTGGCGGCGACGCTCCCTTGATTTCTCCAGCAGATGTACCAGCTCCCGGATGCGCGGATTCTGCGCGCTGCTCAGCTCCTGAATGCGCATGGGTAGTGGTTTTGTACAAAGACGCTGTTCATCGGCTCAGGTTTTCAGTTTCTTCTTTTTGGCCGATGGAAACAGGATGTTGTTCAGAATCAGGCGATAGCCGGGTGAAGATGGATGCAGCGCCAGATCGGTAGGCGGCTCATTCACATGGTGCTGGTAATCTTCCGGGTCGTGGCCTCCGTAAAAGGTCCAGGTGCCCTTGCCGTATTCGCCGTGAATATAGCGCGCTTCACCCAGGGCGGCATTTTCGCCCATGATGGTCACGTTGCTCTTCACGTACTGCTTGTTGAAGGCCGTGGTTTGTCCCATGAAGCCCTTCACCGTGCGGGTATGATTCTGGCAGAGCATGGCGGGAACCACATCCCACTTGGCTGAATAATCGAATAAAGTGAACAAGTCCTGCTCTTCGCTGATGCGCCGGGTCAGGGGATTTACGTCAATGCTGCTGTGCTCGTACACATAAGGATTCATTTCAAGCTGAAAGTTCTGGAATGCAAAACACTTGCTGAAGTCCAGTTTCTGCTGGGCGGCCGGATCGGCTGGGCTTCCGTCAAACACATCCTGACAGATATCCACTCCTTCGGCAGCCAGCGCGATGTCGTAGGTATCGGTGGCGCTGCACATGGCAAAGAGGAAGCCTCCGCCCATGGTAAAGTCGCGAATCATGCGTGCTACCGCGCCTTTGAGTTGCTGGACGGTGCTGTATCCGTTCCGTGCTGCGATGGCCTCTGCCTCTGCTACCTGCTCGCGGTACCACCCGGCCTGTGAGAAGCCTGCCCAAAACTTGCCATACTGACCGGTGAAGTCTTCATGGTGCAGGTGCAACCAGTCGTATTGCAGCAACTTGCCCTGCAGCACTTCATCGTCGAACACCACATCGTAGGGTATTTCAGCGTGGGTAAGCACCAGTGTCACGGCATCATCCCAAGGCTGCTTGGATTTGGGAGAATACACAGCGATGCGCGGCACCTTCAATAGCTTTACCGCCTCCATATTCACATCGGGATTGGAAATAGTGGCCAGGATGGCATTGGCGTTGGCTTCGGTAATCACTTCATAGCCCACACCACGAATCTTACATTCATTTTCTGCTTCCGTGCTGTGGCTGAACATGAAGCTGCCGCCGCGGTAGTTGAGCAGCCACTGGGCTTCTCCACCTTTAGCCAGCACCCAATAGGTGAGCCCGTATGCCTTGAGGTGGGCTTTTTGGGATTCGTCCATGGGCACCAGAATTTGCGCCGCGAACAGCTTCCCGGAAGAGGCAAAACCCATTAAAACCGACAACAGAAACAAACGCATCTTCATGAGGCAGAAAGGTTCATAAACTGTGCCGTTTTCCAGCCTGCGACGGTGCATATCATTCCACCCAGGACGGTGGTGAGCAAATAGGCCAGGGCTGCGCCATTGCGGCCCTCTTGCAGAAGCATTTGGGTTTCCAGTCCGAAGCCGGAGTAGGTGGTAAAGCCCCCGAGCACCCCGCTGATGAGCAGGAGGCGCGGCCAGCCCTGAGGCAGCAACGGCGCCAGCAGGCCAATCAGCAGACAGCCGAACAAATTCACCGACAGCGTAGCCAAGGGGAACCCCTTTCCATCGAAAGGCCATGCCAGCGACATCGCGAAGCGCGCGCAGCTACCCATGGCCCCACCAAGGGCTACCCACAGCCAGTTCATGAGGCAAAAATACCCGTGGGAGAGGATAGTTGGGAAGGAAGGGTGGAGAATGAAGTCTGACATGGTGCCTGTCATGGTAAGTTTATCGAACCATGTGAGTTTTGGAGTTTGGGAGTTTTGGAGCGGTGGATTTTTGTCTTAGCACCTGTCATGGTGAGCCCGTCGAACCATGGAGCGATGGGTTTTATGTCTTAACACCCGTTATGGTAACTGTCATTCTCTGCTCGGTCACTGAGTAGGAGCTGCGCAGCAGCTACTTATCGAAGTGACATTGGCAGAATCTTGATATTCGCTTTAATTGGCTTGGCAACCACCCGGTACGCTTCGATACA
>JAGWYC010000253.1 GCA_018969565.1 Bacteroidota bacterium
TCAATAAGTTCAGGGGGCCTGTCGGCTGTAATGGCAATGAGTGGAACGCGTTGATAATAGGCTTCACAAATGGCAGGGTAAAGGTTGAGTACTGCGGTTCCGCTGGTACAGCAAACTGCGGCGGGGATTCCCCGCTGTGCCATTCCGAGTGCAATAAAAGCTGCGCTGCGCTCATCGCGAGCGCCTATCATGCTAAATAGCCCTGAACGGTGCAGGGTTTCCAGCAGCGGTGCATTACGGGAGCCCGGACAGGCTACAATATGCGTTACTCCGTATGCACTCAGCCATGCAGGAAGCCGATTAAGATTGGCCAGATAGGCGCTCATCTTCTGCTAAATGGCGATACAATTGACGCAGGCGGTCTGCAATTTCCGGCCTGACGGGCATCAGCGGAAGACGCACCACATTTTTACAAATGCCAGCTTCTTCAAGCATCACCTTAATACCGCCCGGTGAACCATCAGCGAAGATTTCCTGCATCAGGGGAAGCAGTTTATAATGAATGGCACGCGCCTCTGACCAGTTGCCGTTCAGGGATTCATTTACCATACGGCTCATGGCATAAGGGAAGGCATGAGTGGCTACGCTTATTACGCCGTCCATGCCAAGGGCCAGGTAGGGAAAGGTGAGGGCATCGTCACCGCTGATTACCAGGAAATCTGCAGGCTTATTGCGCAGAATTTCCATGCATTGTTCCACATTCCCACTGGCCTCTTTAGTGGCAATGACGTTCTGGAATTCAGCAATTTCCAGTTGGGTTTGCGCCAACATGTTCGCGCCGGTTCGACCGGGAACATTGTAGATGATCAACGGCTTTGGGGCGCTGTCGGCCAGAACCCGATAATGCTCTACCAACCCGCGCTGATTGGGCTTGTTATAATATGGGGCCACGCTGAG
This sequence comes from Bacteroidota bacterium, assembly GCA_018969565.1. Lineage (GTDB taxonomy): Bacteria > Bacteroidota > Bacteroidia > NS11-12g > UBA955 > REEB481. Next base: position 898 of record JAGWYC010000253.1, read on the forward strand.
TATGGCGTCTATACCTTCGAGGTCGGCCTGCAGCATGCTGTCGCGCACCGCATAGGTGTCATTTCCACCGATGCCAAGCACCAATGGAACACGGCCATTATTCACCCGGCAAACGGTTTCTTTTATCAGGCGACGTTCCTCGGGGCGTATGGTGGGGCTTTCGCCGGTGGTACCCAGAATAACCAAGTAATTAATATGATTACTGATTTGCTGTTCTACCAGCTTCTCCAATGAAGATAAGTCGAGGCTGCCGTCCCGATGAAACGGAGTAATCAGGGCAGTTCCGGCACCCCGGAATTTAATGTTCATGGTCATAATTTAGGGATATAGTGATTTAAATCCTGAATGAAATGCTTCAGGTCAGGGTGCTTATTGTTACCAAGCATAAGGTCATAGCACGCTGTATTTCCGGCCTGATACGGTCCGATACGCAGCGATGCATTGCTACAGGCTGTCATACTGCACAAAGGTACCGGGCTGTTCATGTTCAGGTTGATTACATAATCGAAAGGGGTGTTCAGCACATCGCTGCTTTTTTCAGAAACGGGCATTCCCCAAAGGTTGAAATCTTCCTGTGTCAGGTATATGGTTCCGGCAATATCTCCGGGCTTTATCTCTTTGCGTTTCAGCTTGCCCAGAAAAATGAGCCGGGTAACCTTTTTACCCATATTTTTTAGTTGTGTGGCAAATTGCTCAATTTGCGCCAGTTCGGATTCAGATTGTTTGCTGCTGAAAGCGATCAGGATATTTTTAGCTGACTCAAAAGTTACCACAGCACGTTTTTTCTTTTGCTGAAGGATTTTCTTCTCCAGCACTTTTCTTCCTACGCGTTCCCTCAGTTTATTGGCCGCCATTTCCGATCATATTTAAGAATTCGTCTTCAGAGATAACCCGTACACCCAGGGCGAGTGCTTTTTCCATTTTCGCCGGACCCACACCCTCGCCGGCAACCAGATAATCCGTGTTTTTACTAACTCCGGAGGCATTTTTGCCGCCATTCCGTTCAATCATTTCCTTTATCTCTTCCCGACTGTACTTCATGAAGGTTCCGGTAATCACCAGAGTTTTCCCAAGTAATAGGTCAGAATCGGCCTGTTTTTGCTCCTTTTCCAGTTGGAGTCCTGCCTGTTCCAGGCGCTGTATCAACTTGCGGTGCTCAGGTTTGGAAAACCAGTCGAAGATACTCCCGGCAATGATTTGTCCCACTTCTTCTATTTGTTGGAGTTCTTCCGGGCCGGAATCAGCCAGTTTATGAATATTCAAAGTAGCTGCTGCTATTTTTCGTGCCACGGTTTCCCCAACATGCCTGATACCCAATGCGAACAGCACCCGTTCAAAGGGAATCTGTTTGCTGGCTTCTATTCCATTCAGGATATTTCTTGCGCTTTTTTCCGCCATGCGTTCGAGCGTGAGCAGTTGTTCAAAAGTGAGGTCGTATAAATCAGCCACGTTGTGCACCAATCCGCGGCGGTAAAGCAGTTCTATGGTTTCTGCGCCGATGCTGTCAATATTCATGGCTTTGCGCGCCACAAAATGTTCGATGCGGCCTTTAACCTGCGGTGGACAGTTGGTTTCGTTCGGGCAGTAGTGCAAGGCTCCTTCTTCTTCGCGAACCAGTTCCGCATTACATTCCGGGCAGTGTGTGATGTATTGAAAGGCCGGCAGGTTTGGTTCGCGCTTACTGAAATCAACCCCTGTAACTTTAGGAATGATTTCTCCGCCTTTTTCTACATAAACCCAATCGCCCGGGCGAATGTCCAGTCGTTCTATTTCATTGGCATTGTAGAGTGAAGCCCGTTTCACGACCGTGCCGAGCAGGTTCACCGGTTCCAGGTTGGCTACAGGGGTAATGGCACCTGTGCGTCCTACCTGGAAGCTGATGCTGATGAGCCGGGTATGAGCAGTTTCGGTCTGAAATTTATAGGCGATGGCCCAGCGGGGAACCTTGGCGGTGAAACCAAGTTCCTGCTGTTGACGGAGCTGATTGATTTTTATCACAACTCCGTCGGTATCGAAACTCAAGGATTTTCGAGCCTCATCCCAGTGCTTCAGGTAGGCAAATACTTCGTCAAGTCCGGCGCATTTGCGGCTGTGGGTGGAGATATTCAGACCCCACGAGCGCGCGGCCTCCAGCGCATCCCAGTGTGTAGTAAAGGCTTGTCGCTCATCAAGGTAATGGTATAACACAATATCCAGAGGGCGGGCTGCTACTTCACGGCTATCCTTTAGTTTCAAGGATCCCGAAGCCACATTTCGTGGATTGGCATAAGC
>JAGWYC010000011.1 GCA_018969565.1 Bacteroidota bacterium
GCAGGGGGGCATGTTTCGTGGTGCGGATGTTCCTGTATTTTGTTCAATCGTTCTGTTGTTGCGCTGTGAATAAAGCCCAACCACAACTTGGCAAAAGGGGTTTTCTTCTTGCGCTTGGTCTTCATCAATACACTTTTCTTAACCTCCTTACATGGTTTCATACGCTGTTCCCGGAGGAACAGTCATGGCTTATGGTCTGCACCAATTTCCCAATCCCTAACTTTGCCCCTATGGCGCTGAATATCCTTTCTCAATTTGTACAACCCGGTCTAAGGGATTTGGTGGGTTTCAGTTTTCGCAAAGCCCTGCGCATGCAGGAAGCGCAGTTGAAGAAATTGCTCTATAAGGCAAAGCATACGGTTTACGGAAGAGAACATGGGTTTGAGGATATGCTGATATCTACGAATGTTTATCAGGCCTTCGCTTCTCGTATTGCACCCGGTGATTACAGTAATATGTATCCCTACTGGCAACGGGCCTATGCAGGTGAAAAAGATGTGACCTGGCCCGGGAAAATTGATTTTTTCGCCATGAGTTCCGGTACTACAGAGGCAGCAAGTAAATACATCCCGGTGAGTAAGGATATGCTGCGTTCAATCAAGCGCACGGGCGTCAGGCAGCTTATGAGCATTGTACGTACCGACCTGCCAAAGGATTATCTGGCTAAACACCACCTGATGATCTCAGGAAGCACTGATTTGAATTTTAACGGTACTTCCTGGGCCGGTGATTTGAGCGGTATTACTACCTCGCATATTCCTTTCTGGTTTCAGCGTTTCTCACGACCGGGTATGGAAATTCGTAAACAACGCGACTGGTATGATAAGCTGAATCTTATGGTAGAAGAGGCCCCCAAATGGGATGTGGCTACCATTTCGGGTGTTCCGGCCTGGATTAAAATGCTCTTTGAAATGATTATTGAGCGTTACAAGTTGAATAATATTCACGATATGTGGCCGAACCTTTCGGTGTATATCTATGGTGGTGTAGCCATTGAACCTTATAAACACGGGCTCGACGCTTTACTTGGTAAGCCCATCATGTACTTCGAAACCTATCTGGCCAGTGAAGGTTTCCTGGCATATCAGTACAGCATTAATGCAAAAGGGATGCGCCTGAATTTCCGCAACGGTGTTTATTATGAATTTGTTCCTTTCAATAACCGCAACTTTAATGAGCACGGGGTATTACAACCCGGGGCGGAAGTGTTGAATCTTGCGGAGGTGGTGGAAGGTGTTGAATACGCCATCCTCATCACAACTTGTTCCGGGGCCTGGCGCTACTTGATTGGGGATACCGTTAAATTCACAGATCTGGAACTGTGTGAAATAAAAATCACCGGAAGAACAAAGCATTTCTTGTCCATTTGTGGCGAACATCTTTCGGTGGATAATATGAACCAGGCCATAGCACGACTTGCCGATAAGTATGATGTCTCTATGCCTGAGTTCACCGTAAAGGGCGTGCCTTATCAGGGTTTCTTCGCTCATCACTGGCAGATAGCCTGTGATGATGTTTTATTGAACTCGGAACATTTAGCCGCGGCGCTTGATGAGGTTTTATGTGAATTGAATGATGATTACAGCGTGGAACGCCGTCATGCTCTGAAAGGCATCAGCGTTGAATTATTGCCATCGGATTCGTTTACGGGCTGGATGGAACACAGGGGGAAACTTGGCGGACAGAATAAATTTCCGAGGGTAATGTCCGACGAGGCCTACGCTGATTGGTCAGCCTACCTGAAACAACAAAATATTTCGGCCCGGCATTGATGCATAATCTTCATTCCGATACTGAATCAGGCCGTGGCGATATAAAGCTCGAGGATTTTTCTGCGGATGAGATCGCAGCAGGGATGCTGGAAATGGATGCAGCCTTGCCGGACATCATTCGGCCTGCACTTTCGTCTATTGCTGTGTTGATAGATAAAACCGCTGTTTTATTGGCCAATGGCGGACGATTATTTTATCTGGGTGCCGGCACAAGTGGCCGTTTGGGTATTCTGGATGCCAGCGAATGTCCGCCGACCTTCGGAGTTCCTCACGGACTTGTTGTGGGAATGATTGCCGGAGGTGACAGTGCCATTCGCAGGGCTGTGGAATTTGCAGAGGATGATGTACATCAGGGCTTCCGGGATCTGATGGAACATGAGGTGAGCAGTAAGGACCTTGTGCTTGGAATCAGCGCCAGTGGCAGGACTCCTTATGTTCTGGGGGCTTTACAGGCTTGTAAAGCTGCCGGAATCACTACTGCCTGCATTTGTTGTAACATAGATACCATTATCGGGCGTGAAGCAGATTTCCCTGTAGAAGTACAAACAGGGGCTGAATTTGTTACCGGGAGTACTCGATTAAAGGCAGGCACTGCCACAAAAATGATCTTGAACATGATCAGCACCGGCACCATGATCCGACTGGGTAAGGTGCAAGGTACCAGGATGGTGGATATGCAACTGAGTAACCATAAACTGGTGGACCGCGGAACGCGTATGTTGCATGAACTCACCGGACTCAACACGGAAGCGGCGAGGGCATTGCTGCTTGAATTTGGGAATGTACGCGCAGCTTTGGCGGCCTGGAAAGCTCAGAATTGAAAGCGGTACACATTCATGCTTTGACCGTCAGGTTCCTGCACGGTCCCATATAAAGAACATACTTTGCAGTTTAATAAGCGGTTGCGCGTGCGCTCCGAAATGAGTATTTCATTGTTATGTGCCATGTTCTTGATGTCCCTGGCCATGTTTAAGGTATCGCCCCAGATTTCGTAGGAAAAGCGTCCGTTCCCTACAACCCCTGCACTGAGTGGACCGCTGTCAATTCCGATACGCGCAGTAAATGTTCCATACTCCCTCGACGCTTTCACTTCCGTCTGAATAAATTTCAGCATCATTCCAGCGGCGTGGAGCACATGGGTTAAAGCTCCTTCACGCTCTTCAGGAAGACCTGCTGTGAATACATAAGCATGGCCGTTCGCGCGTATTCGTTCGAGCCCGTATTGCGATAATAAACGGTCAAATTCAGTGTAATAGCGGTTCAATTCTCTGATGAGTCGCACGGCGCTCATCTTGTTGCTTTGTTCCCTAAAATTGGTAATTTCCAAAATACCTACCGTGGCCTGTTCATAAGTACGGGCCTGTATAAATCCATGTTTCTTGAGTTCCAGTACAGCGCTTTTGGGCAGCAGGTTTAATAGAAGTTCATTACTGCGTTTCTTTTCTACCGCTATTTCCTCGATTTGCTCCTGAAATTGATTCTCCTGCTTGATATTCTTGAGCACAATCCTGTATTGCAATTGGCCCATAAAAAAAGTAGTAATGACACAGCCAAGGCACTCAGTGAGTTTAGCAACAGTGGTCTGAATGCTGCTGTCGGGTTGTAGAATAATGGTTGCCCAGAAGAGCAGCAGCATGAACAAATTCAGTATAATGCGACCCCTTTGGGAAATGATAAATACCAGATTCATAATCATCAATAAGAGGCAAAAGAGCATCACAGATCCACGTTCAACAATACTGAGCATGCCCATGACGATATATGGTAGGAAGAATAAGGTCAGATAAAAAAATTGAATACGTTTTAAATTACGGGTATCTGTTTTCTTCAGATTTTCATTGTTTCGAAACAAAATAATGGCGGATATTGAACTGGAAACGGCTGCCAGATGCGTGATAAATAACCAAAGATAAATGGGGCTGCTCGAAAACGATCCTTCTTTCCAACGCACATAATCCAGTATAAGAAAGAATACGATAAACGATGCAGAAATCAAACCCAGATGCCAGATGCGTTCACTGTTTCCAAGTAGGATTTTCCGGCTTAGTTTCTCAGATATAAACGGGGTTTTCGGCTTTTGGCTTCGCGGTTTAGCGCTTTGATCCTGCCCAATGATTTTACGGGCTTGCATAGTTGAAAATAATTAATACAGAATGAGCAGGATTGTTACTCCAGCACTTCCCAGGTTTTATCAGGCAACAAGCGTACGCAGGCTTCACAAGACGCGTAGGGCATAGAAAAACCCCATTCCTGCGGTGCCACCATACTCAGCGCATATTGCCCATTTTTCTTTTGATAGAAATAATAAACTCCGCCTATAACAGGTTCAAATCCCATATCGGCTTGATAAATTCTGTGGCTGATTTCCAGGCGTTTTTCAATGTTCCGCACCTGTTCCATGATGAGCGCTGCCTGCTTCTTCAGCAAATCCATTTGCTGCTGCGCCTGGTGCATCATGCTTTCATGGGCAGTAGCCTTAAGCAATCGCTTGTCAATCGCTTCAATCTTCGGACTGCTTACGCTCAGGGCATAAGGGGCATGCGCCGCTTCTCCCCTGTAAACGGGCATTTTATGGTCAGGCTTTGATTCCTGTTCAGACACAAATACCTAACAAGCAGAACGCCAAAAGGTTGGCGATTCAGTTAATCCAGCCTTTTTGTGCCAGGATTAGGGCAATTTGCACCGCATTGGTGGCCGCGCCTTTGCGCAGATTGTCGGCCACAATCCACAGGTTCAGGGTGTTTTCTTTTGATTCATCCAGACGCAGTCTTCCAACAAAAACTTCATCGCGGCCCTGTGCTTCCACTGGCATAGGATAGATGTTTTCCTCCGGATCATCCCGCAGCACTACTCCGGGTGCTGTGCGCAGGATGTTTTGAACGGCCGAAAGATTGGGTATTGCCCGGAACTCGGCATTCACGCTTTCACTGTGGCCGCCCAATACAGGAATCCTCACCGTGGTGGCGGTGATGGCCAGTTCCGGAAGTTCCATAATCTTCCGGGTTTCCCGGATCATCTTCATTTCCTCCTTGGTGTATCCGTTCTCCAGAAAGGAATCTATATGCGGCAGTGCATTCACGTCAATGGGATGGGGATATACGCGCTTCACCGTTTTTGGTTGTTCCGGATGCAGGCGGTTCCAGGTTTCCGCGTCAAGTTGATCCACAGCCTTATATCCGGTTCCGGTAACGGACTGATAGGTGCTCACCACCACGCGCCGCAGGCCGAACGCACGGTTCAGCGGGTCCAGCACTACCACCATCTGTATGGTGCTGCAGTTTGGATTGGCAATGATACGGTCGTTCGGTTTCAACACGTGCGCATTCACCTCAGGCACGATGAGTGGAATATCTGCATCCAAACGGAATGCCGAGGAGTTGTCTATTACAGGTATGCCTGCTTCCGCAAATCTGGGCGCCCACTCGCGGCTTACATCTCCACCCGCGGAGAACAAAGCCAGGTCTGGTCTGGCGGCCAGTGTGGCTTCCAAACTCTGCACCGTAACTGATTCACCACGGAATTGTATGCTGCTGCCTACGGACCGTGGTGATGCCGCCGGCATCAGGGTTTCCACGGGAAAATGATGTTCCTCCAGCACCCGCAACATGGTACTGCCTACCAATCCGGTGGCTCCGGCAAGGGCCAGTTTCATCGCTTCACTTCCGGTGGAGGCTGTATAGGGCCGGGGTGGTCATCCTTGCGCACCTGTTCCTGTACAGGCGGAGTCGGATTCAGGGGTACATACTTGGCATCGGGTGCCGCCTGTCCGCTGTCTTTGGCCCGCTGCTCTGCTTCCAGACGCTCCAGCTCCTCAAAATTATCAGCCTCGGTCGCCTTGTCCAGTTTCTCCATGGAATCCTTTTCTGAGTCCGTAAAGCTGGTCTGGTTGGAATTGCAGCCTATAGCCAGCATAAGTATCAGCGCCGTGCCGAATAAGTAAGGTTTATGCTTCATCATCAACATGCAAAGTTAAACGCATTCATTCAGTGTTTATTTTTCAAATGTTCCCTGAGGGAAGCGCGCATGATTTTACCCGTTTCCGTGCGCGGCAGCGCTTCCACATAAATAATTTCTTTAGGGATGCCATAGGGGATGACAGGAGCAATCAGGGCTTTCAATGCGTTGGTCGTTATGGGCAGGGATTTTCCTTCAATGACCAATACTACCGCGTTTCCCCATTGCTTGTCTTCTTTGGAAGAAATGGCAAAGTTCCTTCCTGACAGCAGGCCGCTGTCGTGCAGCAGCAACTCCACTTCTTCCGGCTGAATCTTAACGCCCCCGCTGATGATGGTTTCGTCTGTGCGTCCGCTGATGCTGAAGCTGCCATCCGGTTGGATGCTTGCCTTGTCGCGGGTGTGCAGCTCCGTTTCCAGAATTCCCGGAATTGCAATGACAAGGTGGCCGTCGTCCGCTCCACAACGCAGCGATACGCCATTGAAGGGTTTAAAACGTTCCGTTCCTGCTTTGCGTAAAGCTATATGAGAGGCCGTTTCGGTCATGCCGTAGGTATGCCACAAAGCAATTCCGGCCTGCATGGCGGCGTGTTCAGTGCTTTCAGGCATGGCTTCACCTCCGATTAAGACTACGCGGAAGCGCCTCAGTCGTTTTACTTCTTCAGGCTCGCCCAGGGTGACAGTTAGCTGGCTGTTGGTGAGCGAGGTAATGCTGCACGGATGGTCCTCCGCCAGTTCCCGCATGGGATGTAATTGTGGCTCGGCAACCATGAGTGGCGTGTTCCAGATTTCACTCCGTATCACCTGCATAAAACCGCCAACTTTGTTCAGGGGCAGACAGCAGTAAATAAGGTCATCGGGCTGAATCTGTAAGGCAGCCGCAGTTTGCTGCGCACTCCAAACCAGCAGCCTTCGTGGAAGGGGATAGGCAACAGGTGCACCGGTACTTCCGGAGCTGTGCAGCACAAAGGTTTCTGTTCCCGATTGCCAGCGTTCCCGAATAGCGGCAGCCTGCCTTGCACAATCCATCAGCCTATGTAACGCTTCACTTCTGAAACAAATAAATCCGCTTCTTCCCTGAAATTATAAATATGGGTGGATACACGCAGGCAATCAAGTCCGTTCTCAGGCACATGGCGTATGATGATGTTCTTTTTTGCCATTTGTTCATAGAAGGCTTTATTATCCTTCCCGCGCAGTCGGAAACCAATCTGCGCTCCGCGTGAAGCCGCTTCTGTTGGGGTGAGCATCTCCACTGCATCGCCCAGGGCCAGCAGTTGTTCCTGAAGGTAGGAAGCAAGTCCGCGTACTCTTTGTTCGATGTTCTTTCTTCCGATGGTATTCTGGAAGTTGATGGCTGCCCGTATGCCGTGGTACAAGGCCGCACTTTGGGTTCCATAGTAATAGCGGTGGGCCGAAGCGGCATAGCCTTTCATGGCCGGTGGATTCGACAGCATATCCCAGCCGGTATCGCTTCCTCCGCCTACACCATGAGTCTGCAGCAGGTCCAGTTTTTCCTTCTTCACATATAAAAATCCTGTACCCTGGGGCGCCAGCATCCACTTGTGGCAGCAGGAAGCGTAGAAGTCGCAGCCGATATCGTGCAGGTTCAGTTCCAGCATGCCCGGAGGATGGGCACCGTCAATGAAACTCCACAAGCCTTTCGAGGCAGCCAGCGCGCAGATTTCCTTCGCGGGAAGTATCTGTCCGATGGTGCAGGGGATATGCGGCAACGCGATGGCTCTGGTTTTTTTGGTGATGGCCGCGTTGACGTTGTTCAGAGTTTCTGCGGCAGTTTTTCCCAGCGGCACCACCTTCAGCACAATGCCATCAAGCCGGGCCCGGTTCAGCCATGGCAAGGCATTGCCCACGTGTTCATGGCCGGTCATCAGCACCTCATCGCCTTTGCTGAAGGGTAAGCCATGCGCTACAATGTTGATGGCTTCAGATACATTGTGTACCAGGGCCAGTTCTTCTTTTTCAGTGCCGAGAAATGCTGCCAGGGCTTCCAGCGCCTCCATTTCACCTCCGCCGTACTGAGCATCGCGGCAGGTTTTTTCCAGCGCAGCTTTCACCGCTTCCAGCACCGGATAGGGTGAAGGACCCATGGTGCCGTTGTTCAGAAAGGTTTTGTTGCTGTCCAGCGGGAACTGCGCACGCACCATACGCCAGTAAGATTCATCCGGTAATCCCTCCGGATGCAGGATGGACTTGGGATTCAGGGCTCCGAGTTTATACCCTGCCGACAGTGCTGTAATCAGCATGGCATTGTTCCGGATGAAGCTTCTGCGGTTACTCATGCCTCAAAAATAAGCGGTGGACGTATTTTTGCTCACTCTTAAGGCCTATGGAAAGAACCTTTCGTGTTGTGGGCATCATGAGCGGCACCTCGATGGACGGGGTGGACCTGGCGCTCTGTTTGCTTAATGGAACCGGAAACGGTTGGACTTACCGTATTGAAGCGGCGGAAACCATTCCTTACGATGAGAAGTGGCGGGTGCGCCTGTCGCAACTTCAGTATCAAAGCTCCCTGCTGTACGCCAAAACAGATGTTTTTTATGGTCGCTACCTTGGCGAACTGGTGAAGAACTTTCTGCTGAAACACGGCGCCCGGGCAGACCTTGTGGCCAGCCACGGACACACCGTGTTTCACGACCCCGATGGATGGTTTACCGCCCAGGTGGGTTGTGGCCAGACGCTTTCGGCGTACTGCGGTCTTCCTGTGGTGAGTGATTTTCGGCGCATGGATGTAGCTGCCGGTGGTCAGGGCGCTCCGCTGGCCGGCATTGGCGACGCACTCTTGTTTGCTGACTATGATTTTTGCCTGAACCTCGGCGGTTTTTGCAATATCTCCGGAACCTACGGGGGCAGTAAAGTGGCGTATGACATTGCCCCCTGCAACATCATCCTGAATCGTCTGGCACGCGAAGCGGGACAGAAGTATGACGAAGGCGGTACCATAGCCGCTCAGGGTTCCATTCATTACGAACTGCAAAACCGTCTGGAAGACATTGATTATTACCACAGGCCTTTCCCTAAAAGCCTGAGCCGTGAATGGATCAACAAGGAATTCTGGCATATTGTACGTGACTACGACGGGCTGCCGCTGGCCGACCGCATGAAAACGCTGGTGAATCACATTGCCGGGCAAATCAGCAGAAATATTGATGCGCTCTGCGATGGAGCTTCCGAAGGCAAACGCGTATTGGTTACCGGAGGCGGAGCCTTCAATCATACCCTGATTGAATTCCTGCAAAGCGAAACCGATGCGGAAATAGTGGTGCCCGACAGCAATCTGGTGAACTTCAAGGAAGCCCTCATCTTCGCCCTGCTCGGTGCCCTGCGCGTGTGCAATCTGAATACTACACGCGGTGAATACACAGGCGCAAGCCATGATTCTTGTACCGGAGCGCTGCACGGCGACTTCTCCAACATCATTTAAAAAAATCAGGATACCCATACAACATGAACCGACTGCAGCAACTGGTAGAGCGCTTTGAGCACAAAAGGCCCGAAATCGTATTTGAATGGAAAGACACCGAGACCGAGGCCGAAGGCTGGGTAGTCATCAACAGCCTGCGCAATGGCGCTGCCGGCGGTGGTACCCGCATGCGCAAGGGACTGGATCGCCGCGAGGTGGAAAGCCTGGCTAAAACGATGGAGGTGAAGTTCACCATCAGCGGCCCTGCCATTGGTGGCGCCAAGTCAGGCATCAATTTCGATCCCGCCGACCCGCGCAAAAAAGGCGTGCTGGAACGCTGGTACAAGGCGGTATATCCTTTGCTGAAGAACTATTACGGCACCGGTGGTGACCTGAACGTGGACGAAATTCACGAGGTAATTCCCATCACCGCTAATCTGGGCCTCCTGCACCCCCAGGAAGGTGTGGTAAACGGACATCACAAATCGTATAACAACGAGGAAAAGCTGCGCGCCATCAGCCAGCTGCAGCAAGGCGTTTCCAAGGTGCTGGAAGATGACAGATTCTCGCCCGACCTGAGCCGCAGCTACACCGTTGCCGACATGATTACCGGCTGGGGCGTGGCCGAGGCGGTGCGTCATTACTACAACGTTTATGGCGGATTCATGAACGGAAAATACGCCATCATTCAAGGTTGGGGTAATGTGGCGGCTGCAGCAGCCTGGTTCCTCACCCGGGAGGGCGTGCGCATTGTTGGAATTATTGACCGCGACGGCGGGCTCATCAACGAAAAAGGCTTCGACCAGGACGATATCACACGCCTCTTCAACGAACGCGATGGCAATAAACTGCGTGCCGAAGGCATGCTTTCTTTTGAAGAAGTAAACGCGCGCATCTGGGATCTTCCCCATGAGATATTCATCCCTGCTGCGGCCAGCCGATTGGTTACCCAGGAACAGGCAGAGCGCCTTGTGGCTGCCGGCGTGGAAGTGGTGAGTTGCGGCGCCAACGTGCCTTTCGCCGATAAAGAAATCTTCATGGGGCCTATTTCTACTTATATGGATCAGCACACCAGTGTAATTCCCGATTTCATAGCCAACTGTGGCATGGCGCGGGTATTTGGCTACCTGATGGGCAAGGAAGTGAAGATTGACGACTACGAAATCTTCAAAGATGTATCCCTGACCATTGAAAAGGCCCTGGTACGCATCCAGCAGTTTAATCAGAAGCCTGTGGGTATTTCCGGCAAAGGTCTGGAGATGAGCCTGGCCGAGTTGGTGGGCCGCTGAAGTGCTCGAAGCGCACCAGGAAGCATCTGATGCAGCAAACGCGGGCTTACCATAAAATCAGCCCATCCCGGTAAGTTTCCGGGGTCTTTCCCTGAAGACGTTTTGCCAGTCCTGCGCTGTCCTCCAGAAATTTCCTCCATCGGATGTGATGAAAATACACCAGTACCGCTTTTTGCTGCTTGATTTCGTCCAGCATCACCACATTTTCCCGCTCGAATCCGGAATTGCTGACCCCTGACGTGGGATAGTATTTCATGGGTGTGGCGTAAACCCTGAACCGTCCCGATTCATTCCAGTAGTAATTTAAAATATCTGCACCGTTGGAATAAACTTTTTTCCCCGACTGAACTGCCGTGGCCGCAGCCTTCAAAGTAGGTGATTCCCGCCATGCACGTGCGCTCAAACCTTCGCCGTTCTTTCTGAAATCACTCCAGCGAGCGTAAGCAGGTATAATATTAAAGACAATAAGAAAAAGGAGGTAAACACTCCGGAGCTTTCCTGACGTGTCCTGAAGCATGAGCAGCAGCAAAATCAGCATCAGGGGCGCAGCCGGAGACCAGATGCGTGCATCCATCGGAGTATGGGCATCCAGATACATGCAGGTGATGAACAGCAGCATCAGAAAAGCACAAAAACACATCCAGATAAAAACAAAAGGATTGACGTTTATCTTTCCCTTTCTTCGCCATATCCAATAAGCTGAAATGCCGATAAAAAGTCCAAGAAATATCACACCTGAATACGGAAACAGCCATTGTACAGGGGGAAATATCTGGGTGTTTACCTGTTCGGAAAGACTCATCCATTTATAAGCAGGAATGGCATGAAAAACAGTAACGCGATTGAAATGTCCGGCGTGCATCAACTGTTCCGTTAGCATCCATCCGCCCATCATGATTGTGGGTGTCAAGGCAAAAAGGGAGGCACGGAGAATCATGCGTTCAGGCCGGGGAAATGCTGCAATCAGGATGAATAACCCGGTGCCAGCCACAAAGGCCATTCCGGCGTATCGGTTGAGAAATAACAGCCCTGCCAGAAATCCCATGAGCATTGGCCGGGGATGTTGTTCGTAGTCCATACCCAGGCTCAGAAGCGCAAGCAACAAGGTATTGAAGAGGCCTTCGCTCATTTGTCGGGAGAAGTTGAACATACCCGGAAGCAGGCATACAAGCAGTACCAATAACATCCTGCTCAGCGGAGGCAGTTGGCATTGCCTTCCGATGCGGAACAACAACATCAGATACAAAAAACACAGCGCACCTTGTAAAAGCAGCGCAGATGATTGTATAGTCAAGCCGGTGATGAAGGCTGATAATGCCAGTACTGCAGGGTACAAGGGTGGCCAATGGTTTACCAGTTGTCCCTGGTTGTTCACAGGACCATATCCGTGCAGGATGTTCAGGGCCACTTCGCGGTAAGCAACGCTGTCCGGCGTGACGGCCGGACCCATCGGCAAGGCGAAAAACAGGAACAGTACTGTGAGCAGGAGGCTGAAGATAAACGGCCCGCCTGTATGCTTAAAACTGGTAAAAAACCGTTCCCGGCGCATGGGTGCAAGTTAGCTTGGGTCTTTATTTATATTTGAATGCTACGGCATGAATTCTATCCGGGATCAACTTGAACTACAAATCCTTCTTGTACTGCCCGAAGCAGTTTCAGCGCTGGCAGAAATAAGTCGTAAAACATTTCACGAGACATTTATGGCCGTAAATGATGAACGAAACATGCAGCAGTATCTCTCGGTGGCCTTTTCAGAGCATCGTCTGCTTGAGGAGTTGGCGATGGATACAAGTGAATTTTATTTCGCCATGTTATACGGGAATATTGTGGGTTATATAAAATTGAACACAGAGAACAACACGGGCTTAGAAATAGAACGCATTTATGTGAGAAGTATAGATCATGGCAAAGGAATAGGTAAGGCCCTGATGCAATTTGCCCTTAATAACGCCCTGGAGAAAGGAATAAACAGGGTTTGGCTTGGTGTGGCATCTGATAATAAACGTGCACTGAAATTCTATCAATCCTTTGGATTCGTAAACAGTGGTGAAAAATTATTTAAATTGGGTGAAGAATTGCAGGTAGATATAATGATGGAATATTTCGTAAACACAATGAGCATAGAATCTTCAACAGATTAAACCTTTATTCCCGTGAAACATCTAACCGGTTGGTACTCATGAAATACACTGTGAAAAGAATTCATATAATGTACAGCGTACTGGTCTTTTGCACCCTTTTGTTTGCTTGTAAAGAAGAGGTAAAACCGCCGGTTCCCAAACCTTCAGGAGCTTATCGCGAAGTGAAAACTATTGCTCATAACGGAGTAAAGGTGGATGTGGTAATAGACAAGCCGGAACAGAATGAGGTGGATGTGATGCTGCTGTATCACGGCACGGTGGGAGAGGATTCCAAGATTCTGGAGGCGGCACAGAATACCCTCGACGGCTTCAAACGCATCCTGAACCGCAAGGATATGATGCTGGTAAGTGTGGCCTACCCGGAAGAAAACCTGTTATTCGGCGACAACCTGGCCTTTGCGGAAGCTGCTTTGCTCTGGCTGAGACAGGATGCTGAAAAGGAATTGGGCATCAAAGTCGGCAAGGTATTTCTCGCCGGACATTCACAGGGCGGCTACCTGGTTACCCGACTGAATACCATGCATGAAACCGACGGAGTGATTGCCAACGGGCCGGGTCCATTAAATTTAATATATCGCTGCGAATTGGAGGAAAGCGGTAAGATTGCTTCCGGGAAGGTGTGCACCCTGTTGCGCAACACCTATGGCACCACCACGGCCAATCCCAATGCGTACCGCCTGCGCTCTCTGCTGAACTTCAGCAGCGGCTTCAAATCGGATATTCTGTTTGTGCAGGGTATGGATGATTCGCCCATACAGATGTATTCCTGGCCAGTGTTTAAGGACAATGTGCTTAAATGCAGCAATTGCAGGGAACGGAAGATACTCGAACTGCCCGGTTTTGGGCATCAGGCCCTGTTTGAGAGCGTGGAAGCGAAAGATAGCTTCAATGCCTTCATCGGCAGGCGCTGAGCACACAGATTTATTGCGGCGAAGAACGGCCTGCTTCATGTCAACCTTGACATTTCCCGGGTTTCGTTCGTTTCAGGGTGAATTTTGCATTCGAATCATATAAAAAAACCTATGTGCGAACTACTCGGATTTCACTTCAACAAGCCTATTCGGCCCAATTTATCATTCAGCAACTTCAGGCAGCATGCGAATCTTCACAGACACGGCTGGGGTATGGCCTGGTATCCCGATGCGGAGCAGCGGGACTATACCGCGCAGATCATCAAGACTTCAGCATCGGCGCTGAACGATGCGCTTGCAGCGTTTCTGGCGCAGGAGCAGGTGGTGCACAGTGCGAACATTATTTCCCATATAAGATATAAAACCCATGGGCCGGCAACGCATGCCAATACCCATCCTTTTTCCAGGAATTATCGGAAGCGGGAACTGGTATTTGCCCATAATGGGGTATTGGAGAATCAGGATCTGACATTTTCCGGAGGATATACACCCATAGGTGGTACAGATTCTGAGCGCGCCTTTTGTAAGCTGCTGAATGCGATGAAGGTAAACGACTGGCGCACGAATAAGTCGGAACATTATCCGGCGTTAGAAGAGTTTCTTATGGAAATGAACCGTGACGGTAAGATGAATTTGTTGTTCAGCGATGGGACACGCCTGTTTGCATGGCATACCGCAGACGGATTGAATTCGCTCTATTATACCCGCAGGGTGGCTCCTTTTGGAAGCGTGCACTACAAGGATGATGGCATTACTGTGAATATGGATGAGCAGAAGGATCCTGAATTGAAGGGCTACATCATTGCCACCCAACCACTCACTGAAGCCGAGACATGGCTACCCTTGTCCAAAGGCAAATTGTATGTGTTTGAATCCGGTGATTGTGTGTTCGGGATGTGAGTACCCCGCTGCAAAGCGCCCACCTCTGTCTTGCTTGGTTAAAATGGGGAACTGTTTGCTTATTGCGTGACGCCCTTGCTTTCTGTTTTTGGCGTCGCTTAATAATGTGTTTTACCTGTCTTACACAGCGCGGCAAATCACAGAGGGTAAGCGTCACTAAAAGGCCGCCAAACTTAAAATCTAATTTTACCCCCAAACTACAAGGTTTGACATACTGACCATGACATAAATCCACCGCTCCATGGTTCGAGGGCCTTGGTTCCCGAGCAGCTTGCCCTGAGCAGCGTCGAAGGGAGGGGCACCATGACAATTGCTCCCAAACTCCCCCAACACCTTCAAATCACAACACACATTATCCATTCAGCACAAAAGCACCGAATCAATTGAGCCTTAAACGGGTATTAAATTAACGGAAACAGAGTTCGTATTTATTGTCTTTTGAAGCTAAGAGCATTAACTTGTAGCACTGTTTAAACTCATGTTCCAACCAATCAACAACCGACTTACATTTTTCTTTCCGACCAATGCATTTGTATATCTGGAAACCCAAAAACAGAGAGGTGCCAGCTTCAGTGGGAAAACACGTTACGCGCTCGATAATGCGCTCACAAACGCAGGCATGCAATTGGCCTTCCCGCCTGACTTCAGCAAACGCCTGAACATCAGCGAACAGGACGGTGCCGCGTATTGGGAATACCACTTTCCCGGATTGCGCAGCCTGCATTTGCGCAAGCAGCAAATCCTGCTGGATGAGGTATTGCGGGGCTTTGACCTGGGCCTGGCCGCCAAACTTATTCTGCGGAAATTAAACCTCCCGGATAACGGCAATCACCTGTTGTATTTCGATGCTGAGGGCATTACCTGGCATACTAAAGTTGCGGATTCATTGGAGGCCGCCCGGATAATGCTGCAAACAGCGGCCACGGGCTTCGATGCCTTCTTTCCACTACAAACCAATAATCTAAACGGAGATACCGGCTTTACGCTGGAGCCACCTTCAACACGTATTGAGGATAAACCAGAAGAGCGTCTCGGGCCGAAGGTTAAGTTCTCACGTAAAATTAAACCCTCAAATCAGCCGGAAGAACAGCAGTCCTATGCCGCTGACGATGGTTCTTTAGCTGCAGACAGCACTTTTCAGGAGGCGGAATACGAAGACAACCTGTTGCTTTCCCTTGAAGCCGGCTGGCAGCGATTTCTGCATGAACGCGATGCAGAGGTTCCCGCAGACCTCCGGGAAGACCCCGAAGTACTGCGCACCCTCTTGGTAATCCGACAAACAGAATCAGAGCAGGGCTTCTTCAAAATCATGGCTGCATTATTGTCACAACGAGGGGGGCTGGACCGCAATCAGCAGAAGCAACTAAATCCGGTAATAGCGCCCTATATGCTGCCTCCGGATGGCACATTCTGGAAATTTAGTCTCAACCGATATAACCTTAGTGTGCATTTCCCCGATTTGTGGCTGGATATCAGGCTGCAGCCCCTGCAATACGCAGTGTATCAGTTGTTCCTGCAACACCCGGAAGGTATTCGCCTCAAGGAAATTCGGATATACCGTGACGTATTGTTTCAAAACTACCGCGCTATTAAGGCTACCGATAATCCGGACATGGTTGCAGAACAGATCGACCGTATCACAGATCCTCTCAACGCCGAGGGACTGATGCAGTGTATTTCCAATGTGAAGCGTCGTTTCCTTAAGGATATCGGAGAAGATGCCATGCAGCCTTATATTATCAAACGGACCGAACGCAATACCCCACATCGTATTGAGGCGGCTTCAGCTTACCTGGAATAATTTGTTCGGCCTGATTATCTGCACCTTTGACTTCAGGTGAGATCGTTCAATAATTGGTTGTTCTATGTTGCCGTAAATGGACAAGGCAGGAACCTGAAATAGCTGGAAAGTATTTTGAAGCGTAAATATTTTCGTACTTAGATTTATAGAATAAGCTACTCGTATTACATGCAGCACGGGGACGTAGCGCATCCCGGCTCATTCCTCAATTGGCTAAAAAAGAAAAAAAGCTGCACGTTTTGCACGTGCAGCCCGGGGTTGTGGCGCATCGGGAATTCCTCCTGATGCCCGGTATCAAAAGCTAAATGGTAAATAATGTAAAACCAACTGTGGGACTCAACATTGCGAGGTATGTATGCTGACATTCATCTTCCTTTCATCAAAATTTTAATCCATTCACAATCACAGACAGAAAGGCGCCTTCTTTAGGTATTCGTATCAATTACTGGTCTGGCAGTGCGAAAAAATGGCTGACCGTATTGCTTTGAAATTCTTGTGTGATTAATCATTTCTTCCAATATCTCATCGCTTCATGGCTGATCACCCCCTGTCTCCTCAGGCATCCCGGTTGGGGAACATTTTATTCATAAAGTCCATCTTGCTTTGCGCTTCCTTGACAGAATAATGCTCTGTGAAGTTGTTAAGTCCATCAACATTCTTCGCAATATGCAGATGGTCGCTGAAGTTCAGTTCCATGGCTACGCTTTCTACATCATGATCGGCACCATAGTAGCTGAATTCCCAGCCACTTTCACGCAAGCGGCTTACAAGGCGCCTGATTTCTTCGCGGGTAAAACTGCGGCTCGCGTTTTCGTAGCCGTCGGTAAGCACAGCCACACTTACCCGAATCTCTGACGGAGTTTCCACGCCGCGCAGATATCCTTCCACCCGACCTATGGCTGTACCAATGGCATCGTATAAAGGAGTATTCCCCAAAGGCTGGTATTCCAGCGACAACATCTGCGCCGACGCCTCACTGAGCGGAATACGCTCGCGGATATGATTGCCCTCAAAAGTCCATACCGAAACCAGTTGCTGCAAATCCGGTATACTGCGCTGCTCATCAAGAATTTGTTGTACCATACGCTGATGGGTTGTTACTACCGTCGGCGCAATAGACGACATAGAACCGCTCTCGTCCAGTATCAATAAGGTGATACTCCTGGCGCGCCCGGCGCCCTGCTTTGTGTTTTCTTCTTTGCTCATCGTGTTTTCGTGATTTGATGAAGCAAAATTCATAGGCAATGGAAAAGAATCAGAGAATTGTCAAGGTTGACAAAGCTGATTGGTACGGGCTTTGTATATTCTGGATTTATGATTCCGGGAAAGCGTAAAAAACGCATAACCCCGGCATTTGGCTTAATTTAACTTGATATTAAAAACATGGAATGGCTCCTGCTTTTATACATTTTCCTTTGGATTTATGCCTTAGGTAAGAATTCAAAACAACAATTTCATCTGGATGCCAAACTCGCCGACATGCATACGCTCAGCAACCTGATGCAGCGGGCCCTGTGCATTGCGGATTCAAACAAGCAGCACCGCTACCTGGCCTCTGTGGCATCCCTAATGCGCTACGGATTTGAAGTGCAGAAGGATGGTTTCAGCACCTTGGAGCGCGAACTATGGCACTGCGAAGAACTGATGAAAGCCCATTCAATATCAGCCGATGTTGAATTCAGGCTGAACGTGTTCGGGGCGACTGAATATGGTCATTGTATCATCCCCGGACTTTCGCTGATTTGTCTGCTCGAAAACGCTCTGCAGCATGGCTGTGAGCAGGGTGTTCCGGCAGTCATAAACCTTGAAATAAGCATGCACAGACGTAAACTCTGCTGTGCCTTTTCCGGCTATCAGCTCCCTGATGCCCAAACGCTGGAACGCGCTCCCAAAGGGCATGGGCTGCATTTCCTGAAACAACGTATCGATTATTGTTATGTGAAGTTGAACCGTACCCTCGACCGCCAAAGACTGTTGGTCAGGAACAATCAACTACAGTTAAATATTCCCGTATGAAATTCCTGATTGCAGAAGACGACGCGCCTCAGGCTGAGGCCATGGCAGCGCTGGTGCAGACGTGGTTTCCGGAAGCGCAGGTGCGATGTTCGGTAGATATCGAAGATATCAGACGCGAACTGGCCACCGCTGATTTTGACGTGGCCATACTGGACATCATGCTGGGTGCGAATCATGTATTCGAATTTATTCCTGAATTAAACCTCGGACAGCAACTGCTTTTCGTGACCGGCTCCGATCGCTTTATGCAGCATGCCTTCAACTGTTATGCCGTAGATTATATCCTGAAACCCTACGATGTAACGCGACTGGAACAAAGTCTCAGGCTGGCGCTGGACAGAAGGAATCAGGGGATAAAAACGCAGGAAGGCTATTATTCCTCGCTGTCGCGCAGTGTCCGGCAAAGGCAAGCGGAATGTCTGGCGCTGCCGCTCATGGAGGGTCTGGAGCTGATGCCCATTGCGGAAATTATAGCTGTGGAGGCTGAGCGTAGTTATTGTACCATTCATCTGTATAATGGGCAGAAAATAACGGTTTCCCGAAGCCTGTCCTGGGCGGCCGAACTGCTGGAACCCGAAGGTTTCTACCGCCCTCACCGCTCCTGGCTGGTGAACCCGAAACACGTGCGGGCCTTCCTGAAACAACAAGGCTACAGCCTCCGTATGGCAAATGGCTTACTGGTGCAGGTGGCAGACAGTGCTAAGGACCGGGTGTTACAATGGCTGAAATCTTTCAGCGCAGGGGTTTAGGAAACCCTTATCCGCTATTCGGAAGTCTTTTTGGCAGATACGGAATTTAATATAAACGCCCTTGCGTTCGCGGAATAGGTTTGCAGGGTAATTCGATTGTTTTTTAATGCTTGATTTTAATGGGTTTATTCTTCCCAATTCGACCTGTTTAAACCTCTATGGCCGCTGAGCAACCTTTTTATGTAGCCATTCCACATCAAAAGGGTTTGCTTTTCCTCACCCTGGGGGAAATAGTAGCCATAGAGGCAGGCCGTAGCTATTGTACCTTCCACATGGAGGGCGG
>JAGWYC010000254.1 GCA_018969565.1 Bacteroidota bacterium
AAACCAGTATTGACCTGTTTCTGAACGGCCTGGGTGCCAGCATGACCGCTACCCAGCGAAAAATAGCATCAGAACTTCAGCTCACTGTTGAAGCGGCGCCTGGTCCTGCCTACACTATTAAAACCCTCGACGACCTGAATCAATTTATCAACGACGGCGCACAATTCAACCACCGTACGGGCTGTGTTCCGGTGAGCTACGAGGCGCGTTATCTCAGCGATAATTCACCCCTGATTACCCATACCGGCATCAGTTATAAAGTGAGGGAATGTTTATGAAGAAGCAATACCTGTTTTTCCTTCCCATCCTGCTGACAGCCCTCGGCTCCTGCAAGAAAGAGCCCGAACCGGTGGTGTACAATGATTATGTGGAGCCTTATGAGTTGGTAGAAGAAACCTTCCGTCTGGGCGCAAGAAGTACAGCCGGTTTCTCTAATAAATCCATCATCACCCGAAGTTTCACCCTGCCTCCGCGCACGGTATATTGGGCCTATTGGATGGGCGCAGGCCCGGAACCTGTTTCCGAACTGGCTAAAGTGGCGCTGCCCGCAACAGCCGCAGCGCTGACCGATGATCCGTTCGTGGCCTATGCCTGGGGACTGATTTCCGCCATCCCGGTGGTGAATGCAGGCACCGCTACCGCTGACCTGTTCGTCCTCGAACCCAGGCAGAAGGATAGCTTCAGTTTTAACAACGATGATTTCCGCGCTTTTATCAGTAAGCCACAAACAAAAAATGTACACGACAAGTACATTGACGTTTTGGATACGCCCATGGAACCCAACCGTACAGTAACTATTGGCCTGCGCAACCAGAGCTATACCGCGGGTGTAGATGTGAAGATGAAAATCTGGGCCTTTGTGGTGAAACCGCTCTGAGGTACCTCCGGGGATATTAAATTTGTAATCCCCTATGAACTACCGCGCAGTTTTAATACACTTTTTAACATTACTTTTCTTAAGCATTGCAGGCACCTCTTCTTGCGAAGCAAAGCCTGCACCCAGAGCAATTCCGCCTCCTGTCCATGTAAAACCCGAAGACACGGCTTCGGCGAAGAAAAAACCTTCAGACCCCGAGATTAAAAACCCGGAACTCCCTCTGATCAGGCCCGGCGACCAAATTGTGCGCCACACAGGATACACCCTCTGCTACAGCGAAACCCATGAACAAGCAGCCTGGGTAGCGTATGACCTGACCCGCAGCGAGGCAGCCGGCGGCTATGAACGTACCAATAAATTCATTCCCGACCCTTCTGTACAAACCGGCTCCGCCACGGCTGCCGACTACGCCAACAGCGGCTATGACCGCGGCCATCTGGCTCCGGCAGGCGATATGGGCTGGTCGGCTATAACCATGTCGGAGAGTTTTTACTACAGCAACATGAGTCCGCAGGAGCCTTCCTTCAACCGCGGCATCTGGAAAAAGCTCGAAGAACAGGTGCGTGCCTGGGCCAATGCCGACAGCGTGCTTTATGTGGTCACCGGGCCGGTGCTGAGTGAAGGACTTCCCACCATTGGACCCAACATGGTTTCTGTGCCGCGCTACTACTACAAGGTGCTTCTGGATTTCAACAAGCCCGGTTTCAAGGCCATTGGCTTTGTATTGCCCAATGCACCTTCATCGCTGCCGCTGAGCAGTTTTGCCGTGTCGGTGGACAGCGTGGAGCGACTGACCGGCCTGGATTTCTTTCCTGCGCTCCCCGACGGCGCCGAAGACCTGCTGGAATCCGATTGCTGCGTGAATTGCTGGACCATGGGAACCGGTGGCTCCATGATAACGGCACCCAACAGCGGAGCTTCTGTTCAATGCAAGGGTACCACCCAGGCAGGAAACCGCTGCCGCAACATGACACGAAACGAGAACGGGTATTGCCATGTACATGCGGCACAGGCCATGACCCTGATGCCAGGCGGTGCACAGGAGGAAGCACAACCGGCAGCGAGCGGGGCCACCGCACAATGCAAAGGCATCACCCAGGCAGGAAACCGCTGCCGCAACATGACACGAAACGAGAACGGGTATTGCCATGTACATGCGGCACAGGCGGGTGGCAGTTTCAACAACGCCCCTTCCTCGGCCCCATCACAACTTGGACCCTCGGTTCAATGTTCAGGCACCACCGCCTCCGGAGCCCGCTGCAAACGCATGACCCGCAATCCCAGCGGGAGGTGCTATCAGCATTGAAAAAAAGGGATGGATTTCAATCTTTATTGAATCTGACACAGTTAATGTAACTCTTGCGATAAAAACAACTTGGACATCAGTGGTGATATTTATATTTTCGCTTTTTATTATAAAAGCACATGTTCCTTTAACAAATAATTATTACAATGGCCTATTCAGTAATTAATACGGAATATAAAAGAAGGGTTGAAGAATGCATTAAGCGGGCAGTTGAATTAGCCATCCAAGAGAAAAAAAGGGTTGGTGCATTTTTCACTGAGGAATCACTGCGATACCTTGTAATGTCTGAACTTAGTTCTAAGAGGCACTACGAAAATGATTTCCCAACATACCCAAGCCTTAAAAGTACATCAAGACCAGTACTCTTATTTGAATTCCCTTACGATCGTTGGTACAACGTAAATAAACGGATGAAAAATAAGCTAAAACAGAAATCCGGGAATGCTATTTATAAACCTGATATTGTTTGTTTGAAATTAAATAATAAAGGCCAAATAACAGAAAGCTTGTACATTATCGAACTCAAAGTTAAAACCAATAAGTCTGATATTCAGAAGTGCGCAGAATATGTTCATCCTGACATAGGAGGGCAATCATTTCATTTTGCAATTTGTATTGATTTCAAATCTGCAAATCGATGGAAAGAGGAACCAGGAGAACCACCCTCTAATTCTGATTTGATAAGTCATCTTTCTACACGCAGTAAAGGAAATATTTTGTGGGTCAGCACAGATGATGATTTTCATGTAAAGAGTCAGTGGTTCTTATTCTAAAGGTGCTAAATCTAATTTCATATTTAAGAGATAATTACATTGGTACAAGCACAGTAGGTATTCCTGAGATAAACGACATCAATTCCACCCCTTCTGCAGCTCCAACGCAGCTCGGACCCTCGGTTCAATGTTCAGGAACCACCGCTTCCGGAGCCCGCTGCAAGCGCATGACCCGCAATCCCAGCGGGAGGTGCTATCAGCATTGATG
>JAGWYC010000255.1 GCA_018969565.1 Bacteroidota bacterium
ACCGCGAAGCATACGACATGTACGCCTGTAATGGCATCCTGTTCAACCACGAGAGCCCGATTCGCGGAGAAACGTTCGTAACCCGCAAGATTACCCGCGCCGCTTCACGTATTGCCCTGGGCATGCAGGATAAGCTGTATCTGGGCAACCTGAACAGCAAGCGCGACTGGGGTCATGCCAAGGATTATGTAGAGGCCATGTGGCTGATTCTGCAACAGGACCGCGCCGAGGACTTCGTCATCGCGACAGGGCAAACCACCGAAATCCGCGAGTTTGTGCGCATGGCTTTCGCGGAAGTGGGTATGTCGCTGGAATTCAAGGGTAAAGATGTGGAGGAAACCGGAGTCCTTTCCGCCGTGGACCACGATAAATTCCGCTCGGTTACCGGCCAGGACTGTCATCTGAGCATCGGTACCACGCTGCTGCATGTGGATCCCAAGTATTTCCGTCCCACTGAAGTGGAATTACTGATCGGCGACCCCACCAAGGCTAAAACCCGCCTGAAATGGGAACCGAAATATACCCTTCCTGCATTGGTGAAGGACATGATGGAAGGCGACATCAAACTGATGAAGCGCGAGCGCTACCTGAAGGACGGCGGTTTCTACACCAACAATTACTTCGAATAATAAGCTTCCCCTGATGGAATTATCCGCACGCATTTTCGTTGCCGGCCACCGGGGCATGGTGGGCTCAGCTATTTGCAGGGCTTTAGAGGCAGCAGGATACCGGAACATCCTGGTGCGCAGCAGCGCTGAACTGGACCTGCGCAATCAGGCAGCAGTGGAAGCGTTTTATGCGCAGGAACGCCCGGATTACGTATTTGTGGCTGCCGCGAAGGTGGGCGGTATTCTTGCCAACAACACCTATCGCGCTGAGTTTTTATACGACAACCTGAGCATCCAGAACAACCTGATTCACTTCGCCTGGAAATACGAGGTAAAGAAGTTGTTGTTCCTGGGAAGCAGTTGCATCTACCCCAAACTGGCGCCGCAGCCGCTGAAAGAAGATTACCTGCTGAGCGGCCCGCTGGAACCCACCAACGAGCCTTATGCCATCGCGAAAATCGCCGGCATCAAGATGTGCGAAGCTTACCGCGACCAGTACGGATGCAACTTTATTTCGGCCATGCCCACCAATCTGTACGGGCCCAACGACAACTATCACCCCGAAAACTCCCACGTACTGCCTGCGCTTATCCGCAAGTTTCACGAGGCAAAGGTGCAGGGAACACAGGAAGTGGAAATCTGGGGCGATGGCAGTCCGCTGCGGGAATTCCTCTACGCCGACGACCTGGCCGCAGCTTGTCTGTTCCTGATGAACAACTATAACGACAAGCAATTCATGAACGTGGGATGCGGGGAAGATATCAGTATCGGTGACCTTGCCGCATTGGTGAAAAAGGTGGTCGGTTTTGAAGGAAGTCTGCGCTTTGATACCTCCAAGCCAAACGGCACCCCGCGCAAGCTGATGGATGTAGGTCGTCTGTTCGCAACCGGCTGGAGGCCCACCGTGGCGCTTGAGGAAGGCATCGCCCTGGCCTACAAGGATTTCCTGAATCGGTATTCCTGAGCCTTTCTTCGAATCAAACGCTTCTGATTAACTTGCAGGCATGCGTCTGCTGTATCTGTCTCATGGATCCCGCCACACCGGCGGATATGCGCATGAGCAGCATCTGTTTGAGGCATTAAAGGCGCAGCTTCCGGTGGAAAGCCGTGAAATCCGCTTTACGGAACATTTCAAAGGTCCCCTGGCCTGGTTGCGGCTCGGATGGATGGCTTCCCGCGAAGCGAAAAAAGCAGATACGGTCATCACGGTGGCCCGACTTGCCTGGCCGGTATGGCTGGCCATCCGGCGCAATCCGGACAAGAAGATGCTGCTGGTGCTGCACAATTACGACCCGAACGACGGAAAGCCGAAGCTGTTTTATCGGCTGCTCGACCGTTTTCTTCTGAACATCGCAAGCGCTTACCCTGAACGAGTGCGTGTGGTATGTGTGGCGACCTGCTGGCAAAGGCTGTTACAGAAACGCTTTGGGGTAGCAGCCTTCCTGTATCCGAACCTGTTCCCTGACGAACCCTATCAGCGCTTGCGCAGAGAAGTGAAGAAGAGCGCCAAGCTGATTCATCTGGGTCAAGGGTCAGCAAAAGCAAATCAGATTCTTTACAGGAAACTGATTCCCTTACTGGAGCAACGGGGTTATACCTGTTTCTTTTCCAGTCCAGAAGCCGTGGTACGGAGCGAGTTTCCGGTGCGGCATTTCCTGCGGAAGGAGGACTATCTGTTCGCGCTGGCGGAATCTTCGGTAAGCATCATCCTTAATCGGGTGCGTGAAGGCTGGTCGCGGGTGGCTCATGAATCATTCCTGGTAGGAACACCGGTTATCTGTTTGCCGGGTGGTGGTTTGGAAGAGCTAACCAGACTGGCCGGTGGCAGGGTGGGGCACAGCGCGGAAGAAATCATGGGGATATTGGATCTTAGGGAAACCTTTGCGGCAAAACCGGAACTCCTGGCACCGTTTCATACAGAACGCACCGCCGAATATGTCAAGCCCATCGCACAATGGCTGAAGTGAATCCGGAAATATCGGTGCTCATGACGGCCCGCAACGCGGCGGATACCATTGTGCAAGCGGTTCAGAGTATGCTGGATCAAACGATGGAGGATTTTGAGTTGCTGCTGTAT
The DNA here is from genome assembly GCA_018969565.1 of Bacteroidota bacterium. Classification (GTDB taxonomy): domain Bacteria; phylum Bacteroidota; class Bacteroidia; order NS11-12g; family UBA955; genus REEB481. Next base: position 2,686 of record JAGWYC010000255.1, read on the forward strand.
GATGATGCATCCGAAGACGATACGGTGAAGATGGTGGAGGCCATTTCCGACCCGCGTATCCGCCTGATGAGGGGCAAGGAGCATGTGGGTATTCCTGCCGCCAGGAATAACTTGCTTCGCGAAGCCCGGGGCCGATACATTTCCTGGCTGGATGCCGATGACCTGGCATTCCCGCAAAGGCTGGAGCGGCAGTGGAAGTATCTGGAAAGTCACCGGGAAGCGGATTTGCTGTTTTCATGGATAGCTGTTCGGAATAGCGATGTTTCTTCTGTATGTATGCCTGCTGACGGTGCTTTTCTCAGGGCCTGGCTGATGTTCCGGAATCCCTTTGCGCACAGCACGCTGATGGCCAGGAACTTCTTTGCAAGGGAAGGCCTGTTTTACGACGAAACCATGGCGCGTGCCCAGGATTATGAATTGTATCTGCGACTGGCACCCCTGAAGCAGTTTGCCATACTCCCGGAAATGCTGGT
>JAGWYC010000012.1 GCA_018969565.1 Bacteroidota bacterium
TAATTAGCTTGGCAACCAACCCGGAGCGCTTCGATAATACTGCGGTTTCTTATTTCCGTTTCACAGCTTCACTTCCCCGCCGCTCGCTTTACGTCATAGTGAGTTGCTTGCCCCGCCCGAGTGAAACGAGCGGTGGGGAACTACGGGCGTTTTCACTTCGATACGCCTCGCCTTTCGGCGAGCTACTCAGTGACCGGTCATCGAGTCCACAATCGGGAAAAGAATGGAATGAAAACAAGAATCATTCTTTTTGCTCCCAAACAATATTTGCCTTCAAAACTTTGAAGACTTCCGGCAGCAACGCGACATTCTTCTGTTTATCCCCGTAAAAAGGCATTGCAGTTGCTGTGTGGCGGCATTATCTTTCCGTGCGGTTGAGCGTGAGGCGTTCGCCCAAACTTTTACAGCATAAGCTTCTATGCCCAGACGAGGAATTTTCATCAGCAGCGTGCAATCGGAGTTTTCAGAAGAACGGAAAGCGCTGTGTGATTACATATGCGCCGACCCGATGCTGGGTAAATTTTTCGACCCTTTCCTTTTTGAGCGCCTCCCTGCCATAGATCAACGCGCCGATGAGGTGTATCTGCATGAAGCAGCCCGGTGTGATATTTATCTCGGGTTATTTGGCAAGTCCTATGGCACTGTGCTTCAAGACGGGGTTTCACCGACAGAACAAGAGTTCGACCAGGCTACAGAACACCACAAAACCCGCCTGATTTTTCTGACCAATGACAGTCCGGAGCAACGGGAAGCGCGTCAGAACAAGCTCATTGCCAAGGCTCAGGATGTGGTGGTGCGCAAGAAATTCAACCATATCGAAGAGTTGAAATCTGCTGTTTACGCCTCGCTGGTGCGCTATCTGGAGGAACAGGAAGTGATCAGAACAGGTCCTTTTGATGCCAGCTTTCATCCTAAAGCAAGCCTGGAAGATATTGATACAGAAAAACTTAGGTCATTTGTCAGGCTGGCACAGGTAAAACGAGGTTTCCCGCTGGCTGAAACAGCACCGGCAGCGCATATTCTGACGCATCTGAACCTTTATGATCAGGGCCGGGTTACCAATGCCGCTTTGCTGTTATTCGGCAAAGCGCCTCAGCGACATTTCATCAACTCTGAAGTGCGTTGTGCTTCCTTTGCGGGATACAAGGTAGAAAAGCCAATCCCCTCTTACAAAGTGTTCAAAGGCACTTTATTCGAACTGGTAGATCAGGCGCTGGAGTTCGTGTTGAACAAGTTGGATTACCGTATTGAAACCCGGGCAGAACATGTTTCTATCCCCGGGAGCTATGAAATCCCAAAGGATGTGGTGTCTGAAGCTATCGTAAATGCCATTGCACACCGCGATTACACCAGCAATGCCAGTGTTCAGGTTATGGTATTCAGAGACCGGCTGGAAATTTTAAATCCCGGCGCTCTGCCCTTAGGCTGGACCACAGAAAAGCTGAAACAATTGCATACCTCTGTGCCGGCTAACCCCCTGTTGGCAGAGCCCCTGTACCTGGCAGGCTACATTGAACGCATGGGCACCGGAACCACCGATATGCTTGAAAAATGCCATGCTGCGGGCCTTCAGGAACCTCAGTTTATTCAAATGGAAGAATTCCGCACGATTCTTTACAGAGCCGAAAAAAAACAAGTAGGGGAACAAGTAGGGGAACAAGTAGGGGAACAAGTAGGGGAACAAGTAAGATCATTGCTGTTGATTGCTGCTCATGAAATGTCTGTTATGGAACTTATGGAGGCACTGCAATTAAAAGGACGAAGAAATTTCCTGCAGCATTACCTGCATCCAGCCATTACTGCATCCCTGATGGAGCGGACACAACCCGATGCTCCCAAAAGCCCGACTCAAAAATACCGCCTCACACCCAAGGGACTTGCCCTGAAGGCACTGCTGCTGAAGCAATCCTGAGTTTTCCGGCTTGCCCGTCACCCCGCGTGAAGGATAATAGCGGAAAACCCGCAGCGCAGCGAGGATTTGCAGCGGATAGCCTGACCCCGCCTGTAGGAACGGGCCGTTGCCCGTCCGTGCGGGCGGGGGCACGCCCAAAAAAGTGTTCGTGCTTAGAATTGGGCGTAGCCGAGTGCGGTGCCGATGAGGGTGGTGGTGCTGGCCTTGTGTATTTTTACGCGTACCAGGTCGCCGGGCTTGTAGTGCTCTTTGGGGAAGATGGTCACCAGATGCTGGTCGTTCTTGCCCATCCAGTCGTGCTCGCTGCGCTTGGAGCGGCCTTCTACCAATACCACCACTTCCCTGCCGATGTATTCCTGGTTTTTTTCGTTGCTGATGCGGTTTTGCAGGGCGATGATTTCCTGCAGGCGGCGCAGCTTTACGTCTTCGGGTATATCATCGGGATACTTGCGGGCCGCCAGGGTGCCGGGGCGCTCGCTGTATTTGTACATGTACGAGAAGTCGAAGCGGGACCACTCCATGAGGCTCAGGGTGTCCTGGTGCTCTTCTTCGGTTTCGCTGCAGAAGCCGGTGATGATGTCGCAGGAGATGCCGCAGTCGGGCAGGATGTCGCGGATCATGCGCACCTTGTCCATGTACCATTCGCGGGTATAGTTGCGGTTCATCAGGTCCAGCACCCTGCTGTTGCCGCTCTGCGCGGGCAGGTGGATGTAGTTGCACACGTTGGGATAGGCGGCCATCACGCGCACCACCTTCTCGGTGATGTCTTTGGGATGGCTGGTGCTGTAGCGGATGCGCATGTCGGGCACGGCGCGGGCGGTCATTTCGAGCAGGTCTGCGAAGTCCACAGAGCTGGCCTGTTCTTCGGGGGTAAGCTGTTTGTATTCCTTTTTAGGACCGCCACCGAACCAGAGGTAGCTGTCCACATTCTGTCCGAGCAGGGTAATTTCCCGGAAGCCCTGGTTGCGGAGCTGCACGGCTTCATCCACGATGGATTCGGGGGCGCGGCTGCGCTCGCGGCCGCGGGTGAAGGGCACCACGCAGAAGGAGCACATGTTGTCGCAGCCCCTCATGATGCTGATGAAGGCGCTCACGCCATTGCTGTTCAGGCGCGTAGGGGCGATGTCGGCATAGGTTTCTTCGAGGCTCAGCAGTACGTTGATGCTGCGCTTGCCGTCTTCCACCTCGGCGATGAGCTGGGGCAGCTCACGGTAGGCGTCAGGACCTGCCACTACGTCCACCAGTTTTTCTTCGTCGAGAAGCTTTTCCTTGAGGCGTTCGGCCATGCAGCCCAGCACGCCGATGATAAGGTCACCGTTTTTCTTCTTATTGCCGCGCAGGTGCTTGAGGCGTTCACGAATGCGCTGTTCGGCGTTGTCGCGTATGGCGCAGGTATTGAGCAGGATGACGTCGGCTTCCGTTTCTTCGGAGGTAGCGCTGAAGCCTTGTTCCTGAAGGATGGAGGCCACAATTTCACTGTCGCTGAAGTTCATGGCACAGCCGTAACTTTCAATATACAAGCGGCGTTCGCGAACGGGCGCCTCGGTTTGGATCAGGGTTTCTTGTTCCATGCAAAGAAGTGCAAAGTTACAACCCGCTGTGCATTTGCCTTTCCCCGCTCCCAAGCCCTTGAATCCTTGCTTTTGGAAGGAATGCATCGCAGCCTGTCGCAATAGAATGGGCAGCCATTCGTTTTTTTGTGCAAACCATGCGTTCCCTTTTCATCGTTCTCTTCGTCCTGCCACAGGTACTGGCCGGACAGTTTTCCCGCTATCCGGTTTATATCCAGCAACAACAAAGCGGGAATATGTTCATCTCGTCCAACAGCCGCGCGCTGCCCTTGGGCAACAAAGCCGACAGCATCCTGCAGGCAAAAGGTGTGAAGGAAATCGGCATCCGCGGTATCAGTTATGCGTTGGACAAACCTGGTAAGGTCAGCGGGAACGACAGCCAGCACCTGTGGTTCAACGCCGCAGGCAAGCTGGTACGCGAACAAAACTTTGATTTCAGCCGCAAGGGCCGCATCCAACCCGGATTTGAAAAGACCTATACCTACAACGCCGAAGGCCGCCTCACGGAAAGTACCTGGGTCAAAACCGGTTCCAGGGGCCATTCCGGATTCGCGTACCGCTATACCTACGATGAAAAAGGAAGGGTTGTTGCGTCGGAAGGGCTGCGCCTGAAAGACCGCAAGCTGGAATACCGCAGCACCTATACGTACGACAGCGCCGGCCGTTTGCTGTTGCGCCGTACAGAAAACACGAAGCGAGAAACCTCCCGGATGGAATACGAATACCAGGCGGATGCAGGCATCGCGAGCACCCGTTCTTACCGAAACGGGAAGCTGAAGGAAACACAGTTCTTCACCTGTGACCCGCGCGGGGAAGACGTGAAGAAATTGACCGTGTTTGTGTGCCGGGAAAAACGGGAACTGCCGAATGGCACGCGCCTGGAGATTTCGCAGACCGACGATCCGAAAAATCCGGAGAAGCAGATCATTTGCTATGACAGCCGGAACCGCTTGCTGTACCTGGAGATCTATAAACAGGGGGAGAATACGGCGTATTACGGATTCTACCGCAATTTCGGACCCGACGGCACCATCGAGCGCAATGTGCGGCGTTATGGCAAGGAACTGCGCGACAGTTCGGAGCAGATCACAGTACTCAGTAAAGACGGCGGCCATCAGCTGGAAACCCGCAGCTTTGAGACGCGGAAAGGCAAAAGGGAGCAGTTGCAGGAAATCCGCCGCAGCTATGCCAACGGCCTGCCGGTGCGCAGCGAGGAAACCTATTTCAATACCGAGCGGAAGCGATTGCTGACGTATCGGTATCTCTGAGACCATGTAAAGTGGCGTATAACAATTTGCACATATCGCAACAATCCACAAGTAACACCAAGCAGCGTTTTTCGGGAACTCAATTTTCCAGTAATGCGCTTTGTGCAAGTCAGAAGGATTAAGGTTGCAGTATGGGCTGGATTACTGGCATTTACAGTTTGTGTTTCATTTCAGAACCATTCGGTTGAAAACAATGATATCAAACGCATCCTGAAGGAGCGGATTAAAAAACTTTCTCTTGCTCTTGGGGAATTGAAGGCAGGAATTCAGGAGAATGCAGGCGAAGGCGGTATCAACAATACGGAACTCATCGGCCTTGTTCATGCATCCCGTTTGAATCTGAAGCGTCTTGACTTTTGGTTCAGGTATGCAGATCCCATTCATTACCGGTGGATGAATGGTCCGCTTCCGGTAGAATGGGAAACAGAGGTTTTCGAGAAGTACGAAGCCCCGTATATGCGCAGGGCAGGTGGCCTGATGCTGATTGAAAACGAGTTGAATGAAGAAAAACCGCGATTTGACAGTCTAAGCGCATGGTGCGAAATGGCGATTGCAGGAGTATCCGAAATTGAAAAGGAACTCATGAGCGTTGATTTTCTGAAACCCGAATGGTTTCTTTTTGCCAACCGCCATTTTCTTCTGAATCTGTTCAGCGTCTACACCACGGGTTATGAATGCCCTTCGGAGGATCGCAGAATTCCCGAGTTGATCGACCTGTGCGCATCGCAACAAGAAGTAAATGTGTTTTTCAGTATGAATAATTCTGAACTGGCCATGGATGTTTACAACGGTCTATTTGAACGCATGTTGAAATTCCTTACAGGTCAATCAACTGTATACAGCGAATTCAATCATTATCAATTTATAAAAGATTACGTTGCACCACTTTACGAGATAAATGCCGGAATCATCCGTTCAGCAAAAGTGCGCAGCAGGAATATGAACGATTATTCAATCAATAACGACGCGCTTTCCTTGTTTGATCCCGGACTGTTCACAGCCCAGAACCGAAAAGGCATATTCTCCGGAGTGGATGACGAAAAAACGCTCGACTCAATTCGTGAACTGGGCTCAAAGCTATTTTATGATCCAATTTTATCGGGAAACATGCAGCGCAGTTGCGCATCTTGCCACAAACCTGAACACTTATTTGCAGACACGCTGCGATTTGCTTCCACATTTGACCGCAGCGGAAACCTGACGCGTAATACCCCATCCCTTTTCCTGGCAGCTTCTAACCATTTGTTGATGCATGATGGTGCGCATTTCAGTCTGCAGGAACAAGCAAGGCAAGTAATCCATCATGTAAAGGAAATGGCCGGCGAAGAAGCTGCGATTATGAAGAGGATTGGCAAAGTACCGGAATATCAGGGACGGCTCAATGCACTGGCTAAGGCAACTCCCTTGGCCCCAAGAGCCAGTTTTGAACATGCACTGTCTGCCATCACTTATTACTACAGTTCGTATGGAGACAGCATACCGGTTTTTTTCAGCAACCTGAAGCAGAACATAGAAAACGACCGGCAATCGGTGCAAGGTTTCAACTTATTCATGGGCAAAGCAGCATGCGCGACCTGCCATTTTCTTCCGCGCTTCAATGGTGTCAAGCCGCCCTTTACCGGCAGCGAGTTTGAGGTAATCGGCACGCCATCAGACAAAACAGCCAAGCGCTTGAGTATGGATTCCGGCCGTTATCTGAAACATCCTGTTCCTGAAATGCTGCATGCATTCAGAACCCCCGGATTATGGAATGTATCCAGGACATTCCCATACATGCACAATGGCGCATTCCGCACGCTGGAAGAAGTCGTAGACTTTTACGATGCCGGCGGCGGTATTGGCAAAGGACTAAAAATCAACAATCAAACACTTCCTGCTGATTCCCTGAACCTTTCACCGAAGGAGAAGAATGCATTGTTGCACTTTTTGCAGCAGCTCAATACCGAAGAAGTTCTACCCATGCCACCGGGCCAATTACCTAAAAGCAAGAAACCTGAATTATCCGCACACCGAACCGGCGGAAAATACTAAATCATGAATCGAAATCTGCATATTTGTTTCTACACCTTGACCGCCTTAGCAGCCAGCTTTTTCATCCTTGTGAATTGCCGCGTGGCAAAACCACAAGAGGCGCCGGTTTACCCTCCGATATCTGACCTTAGCGGATCATCACCGGAATACCAGGCTTATATCAAGCGGGAATATCCGAAAGGTGCAGCGCTGTTTCAAAAGTACTGCGCACCCTGTCATGGTGTTTTCAATGCTGCGCGAGGCGAGGCTCCGGATTTCAGCAAGGTGAAGATCGACGCCTACAACTTATCGTTCCTTGCGCAGGATTCAACCAACCATGCAGTAGCCAGTGGAATCAGCCAACCGGATTTCGAACTAATCATGCTTTTTCTTACCTATAGGCAACCGCTCAAAGATTCCATGTGAATTTCAGGTTATGCGTTTACAGTGGATTTTCTTGAAACCGTAATTATTCGTTTTTCCTTCAGTCATATTCTGCCGGTTTTTGGAAAGTTTCTTTGAGCCCACATCTCAGGCATGAAATCACAGTTTACAAAAATCGGTCTTTTGCTACTTTTTATCTGGGCAGGACAGTTTACCCTTACAGCCCAGAAAACGCTGAGCGTACGAATCAACAGTCCATTCGACGATCTGGAAGAATGGATCGCCGGGCCGCCGACCCAAACAAAAAACATTGGCGAAATCGACTGGAACAGCTCCGATTTGGAGTTTGGTTATGAAAGCAGCACCACCGACCCACAACTGGTTGGTTTGCGATTTACCAACATAGGCATTCCGAAAGGCTCCTTGATCACCAATGCTTATATCCAGTTTACGGTGGATGCTACAAGCAAGAATGCCGATCCTTGCAAGGTTATCATTAAAATGGATCCTGCTGCGAATTCAGCCGCACTGGATTCGAATCGCTTTCACCTTTCACGACGCGCCAAAACGACCGATTCTGTAGTATGGAATGTAGCCGACCGCACCAAATGGGCTACAGTTGGTATGGCAGGACCGGATCAGCGCACACCTAACCTCGCTGTATTGCTTCAGAACCTCATCAACAACGACAATTGGAACAGCGGAAATGCAGTGAGCTTTTTCCTACAGGGCACAGGCACACGCGAAGTAGAATCGTATGATGGCGACGCCCCAAAGGCTCCTTTGCTGGTTATTGAATACATTCCGGCGGTAACTGTTGCGGTGCGCATCAACAATGCATTCGACGACCTTGAAGAATGGATTGCCGGCCCGCCAACGCAAACCAAGAACATTGGTGAAATCGATTGGAATAGTTCTGACCTCGAATTCGGATACGAAAGCAGCACTACCGACCCACAACTGGTTGGCTTGCGTTTCAATGGCATAGGCATTCCACAAGGTTCAAGAATTCTCAGTTCCTATATCCAGTTTACTGTAGATGCTACCAGCAAGAATGCCGATCCTTGCGAAGTCGTTATTCGCTGCGATCCAAGCGACAATGCATTAGCGCTTGACAGTAACAAGTTCCACCTCACCCGCCGCACACAGAGCACCGACTCCGTATTCTGGAAAGTAAGCGATCGTACCAAATGGGGTACAGTTGGACAAGCCGGGCCCGATCAGCGCACTCCAAGCCTAAACAACCTGGTTCAGTCACTTGTAAATCGCAGCGGTTGGAACGCAGGCAATTCTATGGCCTTTTTTATCAAAGGCAAAGGAACCCGCGAAGTGGAATCTTTCGACGGTGATGCCCCCAAGGCACCATTGCTCGTTATCACCTATATTCCTTTGATTACCAAATCCGTGCGCATTAACAGAGCGTTCGATGACCTGGAAGAATGGATCGCCGGACCTCCTACCCAAACCAAGAATATTGGTGAAATCGACTGGAACAGTTCTGACCTTGAGTTCGGCTATGAAAGCAGCACTACCGACCCCCAACTGATTGGTTTGCGCTTCAACAACATTGATGTACCGAAAGGCGCAATAGTTCAAAACGCCTACATCCAATTCACTGTGGATGCGACCAGTAAAAACGCAGACCCCTGTGAAGTGGTAATCCGCTACGAACCCAGCGACAACGCTGCTCCGCTGGACAGCAACAAATTCCATTTGACACGTCGCACCCAAAGCGCTGATTCTGTTTTCTGGAAAGTGAGCGATCGCACCAAATGGGCTACAGTTGGACAAGCCGGGCCCGATCAGCGCACACCAAACCTCTCACCCCTCGTTCAAAAAATCATTGATCGCAGCGGTTGGGTCGCCAAAAACAGCATGGCTTTCTTTATCAAAGGAAAAGGAACACGTGAAGTAGAGTCTTTCGATGGTGATGCGCCGAAGGCACCGCTCCTGGTAATCTCCTACCTCGGGTCAAGCGATTCCGCCGGACCGGCACCCGGATACAAAGCCCTTCCGGTGACTGGCTTCCCCATCAACACAGGAGAATCCTGGAACTTCTGGGACAAGGGTAGAAGGCCCTCTGTAAAATGGACTGATACCACGAACAATGACACCTTGTGGGGTCAGGGAATTGCCCCCCTTGGTTATGGTGATCCCACGCTCAAAACAGAAGTTGGTTTTGGCCCGAATGCCTCGAATAAGTTCATCACCACCTGGTTCAGAAAAACCATCAACATTTCATCTTTTGCAGCGCTTTCCGACACCCTTGAACTGAATATCATGCACGATGACGGTGCTGTAGTATACTTCAACGGTACCGAGGTATTGCGCCTCAATATGCCGGCTGGCGCCGTTGACAGCAGTACGCGTGCCTTGACTGCAAGAGAAGGCATGCAGGAGCAGCTCCTCTACTCTTACGACATACCGAAGACCAGGCTGCGCAACGGCAAGAACGTTATTGCCGTTGAAATCCATCAACAAGCGCCAGGTAGCTCGGACATTGGTTTTGATATGGAATTGAAAAACCGTAGCATGCCTATACCTGCTCTCGGACAAATTTGCAACAGCCCGAACGAACCTTTTATCACCTGTTTCAATTCCATTCTCCCGATCGATCATGTTGACAGCATGAATATACCGAAGTCGCATAAATTCCAGAGCGTTTTCGGACAAGGAGATGCCTACACCGTTGGAGGTGGCGTAGCGCTCGGAAGCAACGACTTCACCGGATTTATTCCCAAGAATGGCAGTTCCACTGAAGGTTACCTGAGCATCAACCACGAAACAAGCCCGGGCGGTGTTTCTATGCTCGATCTGCATCTTGATTGCAATACCGGTTTGTGGGTTGTTGACAGTTCCAGGGCCATTGACTTCACCACCGATATCGTATTGACCTCTTCGAATTGCTCAGGCGGTGTTACTCCCTGGGGAACTGTTGTTACCTGTGAAGAAACAACCGCAGGCAGCGACGTGAACGCCGATGGTTATATGGACATAGGCTGGATGGTTGAAATTGACCCCCGCACCAAAAAGGTGATGAAATATGGAACCAGCAAGTTCCAGAAGTTATGGGCGATGGGCCGCATGAGCCATGAAAACGTTTGTTTCGGAAAAGACAGTTTGTCTGCATATTATGGTGAAGATGCCGGTGCGGGTAACGTTTGGAAATTCGTTGCCGATCAGAAAGCCAATATGTCTTCAGGCAAACTGTATGTATTGAAACTCGACAGCGCCATGGTAGGTTTTGAACCACGTGGCACAACCGGAAAATGGGTTTTGATACCCAACTCTACTCAATCGGAGCGGAACAATATTGTCAATGCAGCCCGTGCTGCCGGTGCAACGGGTTTCAGTGGAGTGGAAGACGTTGAAATCAATCCATTGGATGGTGGAATTTACTTCACCGCAAAAGGCAATAACCGCACCTATCGCTTCAAGGAGAACGGCAATAACATTACTGCCTTTGAAACCTATATCGGCGGCAAAACCTATCGCATCAGCACACCCAACGGAATTATTGCCGAACCCTGGAGTTCTGGAAACGACAACCTGACCTTCGACTCCAGAGGAAATCTTTACGTACTGCAGGATGGTGGTAAAGACCATATTTGGGTGGTAAAAAATGGCCACACACAAGCCAACCCCAAAGTGGAAATCTTTATGACAACCCCTATTGGTTCCGAGCCAACAGGCATGACGTTCACTCCAAATGAGAAATTCATGTTCCTTTCCATTCAGTCGCCCAGCAGCTCAAATATTACAGTACAGAAGGATGCTGCCGGTAAAAATGTTGTATTCAATCGAGCTACCACCATAGCCATCGCATTGGATCAGGCTTTCAAACCTGCCGCCAAGGCCATGATTGAAGTAAACGACAGTACTCAATGCCTCAACGGCAACAGCTTTGCCTTCACCAATAAGAACGGCAACCGCGTTCAATCTTCGTGGAACTTCGGCAACGGACAAACATCCACCCAAGTCAATCCAACTGTCTCTTATAACGCTACCGGTAACAATAAGGTTACCTTGAACACGCTGGATATGTACAATGGGTGCACCTCTTCTGCCACACGCAACGTCAGCGTATTCCCAAGTCCGGCTAAACCGGTCATCAGCGGCAAGAATGCAGCTGAACAGGGAAGCACCGAGCCTTATTCTGTGGCTCCGAAAACAGGTTCTGTTTACAACTGGAACATAACCGGTGGAAACCAACTGTCTGGTGGAAGCACTGCTTCCATCTCTGTGAAGTGGAGCCAGGTTCCCAATGGTAAAATTGAGGTAACTGAAACCGACCTCAATGGATGCAACAGTGAACTTGCGCGTCTGCTGGTTACATTGGCCGCACCGATGCATACGGAGAACCTGAGCATTCCCGGCTTAAAGCTGTTCCCGAATCCGACTGAAGGCATCTGTTATCTCCATGCCGATGCGAATGTAGATTGGTCACTCGCGGATTTTTCCGGCAAAGTGCTCCAAACAGGTAGTTATAAAGCAGGCGCAAATGGCATCATCGACCTCACCAAGTTCAGTGCGGGTTCCTATACCATCACGATAATCAAAGGTGAACAAAGCCAAAGCGCTATCATCGTAAAAACAAGATAAAAAATACTGCCGAAGCATAAAAATAGGGCCATCCGCTATGCGGATGGCTCTTTTTTTATTGGCAGATTTAGACCAATCAATGGCCCATGAAGGCAATAGATATCGAATCGTTTGCGGGGTCAGACCAGTTCGGAACTTTCAAGCATTGGATACCATCACCCAGAATTTAGCCCGCTTTTGTGTTACTTCGCGGGGCTTACATGAAACGCCTTCTGAATAGTCTGCTCGCCTTGTGTTTACCGGCGGCCCTGTTTGCGCAGGACAACAAGAGCGAAGACAAAGGAACCCTCTCCGGCAACCTGCTGTTGTCGCATCAGATGTACGACCGCGACGACTCCATTGGTGCCAGTACGCAGGTGTACCGCACCACTAAAAGCAGCAGCGATGCCTGGCTGTATCTGAACTACAAGGTGCGCGGCTACAGTTTTTCGCTGCGCTACGACCTGTTCAACAACTCACCGCTGTTGAATCCGCAGGGCACCTTTACCGAGAACGGCATTGGTTTCTGGCAGATTTCCAAAGACATCGACAAGCTGAACATCACGGCGGGCTATTTCTACGAGCAGTTTGGCAGCGGCATTATTTACCGCAGCTATGAGGTGCGTCCGCTGGGCCTGGATTTCGCCACGCAGGGCCTGCGTCTGTCTTATAAATTCAGCAATAACACCGTTTTAAAGGCATTTACCGGCATGCCCAAGGGCGATATCGGCAACCGATTCGGTGTGAATCCGCAGGTGATGAAAGGCGTGAACCTAGAGCACCGTGCAGACCTTGGGAAGCTGGGCAATCTGGACCTGGGCGCTTCATTCCTGAACCGCACCCTGGACCGGCAAAGCATGCAGCTGATTGTGGAAAATATCCGCTCCTACCCGGTGGACGAGCAGTTTATTCCGAAATACAACGTATATGCCTGGAACGCCTATGCCAACTGGGCGGTAGGTAACCTTTCCCTGGGTGTAGAATACAACCACAAGAGCGCGGAAGCCATACGCACACAAAGCGGGGTCCTGGAAAACAGGAATGGCAAGGTGTTGCTGGTGAATGCCGCCTACTCGGTGGCGGGTTTTGGCAAGAATGGAGGCGGCAGCATGGGTTTCAATGCGCAGTACCGCCACGTAGATCACTACTCCCTGCGCTACCAGCCTTTCCTGAATGTGCAGCAGCCCCTGTACGGATTCATCACCTACCTGCCTTCGCTCACCCGACAAAATGCCTACCGCCTGCTGGCCCGCTATCAGGCGCCCACCCAGGACTTGGGTGAGAACGGCGTGCAGGCGGAATGGGTAATTACGCCCAAGTTCGGCACCAACTTCAACCTGAATTATTCAGATGTGCGTAGCCTGAAAAGCAATGGAGCCAACGGCAATGTGATTCAGCTTTACCGGGAAATGTATGCCGAATGGCAGCAGAAATGGGGCAAGAAGAAAAAGATACAGACCAAGCTGGGCCTGCAACGGATCTACTACAACCAGGCGCGCTACGAACAGGAGCCGGAATATGAGCCGGTGCATACCTTCACCCCCTTTGGTGAACTGAGCATCAAGCTGCCCAAGAAGCGCAGTATGCGTCTGGAGTTCCAATACCTGAACACCAAAGAAGACCAGGGTTCGTTCCTGAACACCATGCTGGAGTTCAACGTTTCCCCTTACTGGAACATAACTGCCGGCGACATGATCAACACAAGTCCCCACCGCTACAAGAACATGATTATCGCCAACAAGGTCATCCACTACCCGACCTTGTTCACCAGCTATACGGTGAAGAATTCGGTGTTTACCCTGGCTTACCTGAAACAACAGGCGGGTGTGAACTGCTCCGGCGGTATTTGCAGGGTGGAACCCGCCTTCAGCGGATTCCGCTTTACAGTGAGTACGAATTTTTAATCACACGCGATTTTACAGCCATAGTGCAGCACCCACAAGGGTGTTCCATTAGCGTTCCCTTTTTAAAAATCGCATTACCTGATCTGTTCTCAACTGCATGCCGTTGAACAGGGAATCCTGGGGCAGCAGCAAGGAATCGCCAATGCACAGGTTGATGCCACTGCCGGCTCCTGAAATCACAGCACTGTCCTTGAGGATATACGCAGGCATCACCAGCGGATACCCCAGTCGGGTGCGCGCCAGGATGCCTTGTCCGTTCAGGCAGTCGGGCGGACCCACGCGGCCGGAATAGTGCAACAGATACACCGGCTTCAGATGGTGGGCGCCTGCCTGCAGTTTCAGCAGGGCGCTGATTTGCTCCACACAGCCGCTGCAATACGGATAACTCATATACACCTGTAGTGTTCTCTGTTTAGTAGGGACGCTTCGTTCCCGGCATTGATCATCATACACCCTGATGCCTGACTGAGTACTGCCGCAGGCCACACTGAGCAGGATGAGCCCCCACTTAATACCTCCGGTACACATATACGGCCATGGTTTTCTTACTTCCCGGAAGCGTCTGAGTCACAAAGCGCATCAGCTCAGGGCCGGTTTTACCAATCATGGTCTCCTTGCCGGCGGCAATGCCCAGGGCCATCAGCGAACCGTCATCCAGTAAAAAGGTGGGCGAGCCTGTACGCAGCAGGTTTAAGGCGAAGATGTCCGGGTCAAAGGCGGCAAAGGGACCTGGTGTGGTCACTTTAATTGTGGTATCCAAAACCAGCGTCTCCCCTTCCCTGCGCAGGAAATCCATAGCCCAGAGCTGCAGCCCGTCTTCAAAAAGCGTGTAACGCACCACCACATCACCACGGCGGTTGGCCATGATTTTCTCGATACGGGAATAGCGTTGCATCCAGGTGGCCATGGTATCCCAGGCCGCCAACTGACCACGGGTGAACTCCAGCGCATCATATTCAGCTTCGAGGCTGTCGGGGTATTGCGCCCAGGTTTCCGGCTTTGCCTCATACAACAGTCGGGCAGGGAAGTGGGGATTGGCGGCGAAGATCCTGTAGTTCACGATGTCTGCCATCAGCAGCGTGCTGTCTCCCCAGAGCGCACAAAGGCTATTGTCAAACTTGCTCCGCGTAAGATACAGGTGTTCCCGGGGCAATTCCAGGGTATCAGTGCGTCCGGAGTTGATGTGATAGCGTATCACCCCGGAACTGAATTTACCTTCATCATAGGGGTAGGCGTAATGCCCGTAAACGGTAGCTCCGTCGCGCGTGAGCAGGTATTTGTCTGCGGTAGCGTCCGGTTTGCGGAAACGCCGTGTGGTTCGTCCGGCATTCAGGATTTGCAAGAATGAATCTGTGACCAAAAGGAGTTCATTCTTCCCAAGAAACAGGCTGGCATCCAAACGTGCTTCCTTGGGAAGTTCCTGTTTGTGGCGAATCAGTTTTTCAGGTCTGATGCTGCTGTGCGTTCCCGAAGCATCCTGCCTTTGGAAGGTCACCAGCTTGCCTGCTTTATGCTCCTTGAGGTACATGAAATTCAGTTGATTCCCTTCCACCGTAAAGCCAAGGTAATCCCGGATAAAAACGAGGCCGGGTACTTCCACCTCGGTATTGGCGAAGGAACGCTCCAGTTTCAGGCCGCGCTGTGCTGATGCATGCAGTGCATTCAGGCTTAAGAAGATACCGGCTGCCACCCTGAGGCAGCAACCGGTAGAAAAGAAACAAGACATAGGATCAGATGAGTTCTTCTTTGTTGATGGTGATGGATCCGTCATCGGGGTTTTGGTGGTCCCAGACGATGGTATAGCTGTATTTCTTGCCCGTATTCGGATCGAGGAACACCCGGGTTTCCGAGCCGCGCAGTTTCCCCTGCTTCAGTTCCTCCTGAACAAATTCCAACAGGAAGTCCTGGATGCCGCTCTGAACCGGATCTCCCTGTGTGGGGCGGTCGGTTAAATAGGGGCAGATTCTGGACCCTGGTTCGCGGCAATCAATGATGCGCACAATATCCCATGCGTATGGAACATAAACCTGAAAATCTGTTACGAACATGTACCCATTCGGACCGCCATTTGTGGTAGTTCTGGAGTAAATAATCCAGGCATAGGAATCGCTGACGGTGGCCAACAGGCACAGTGTCAGTGTGGCAAGGCGGAAGATCAGCTTTTTCATAACAGTTCCTCCTTGTCAATGGTGGTACGTATCTGTTCCCCTTCTGTTTCCCAGCGGATCGTGTACCGATAGCTTTTGCCGGTAGCCTCATCATAATAAACCACACTGTGCGCTCCTGAGGCCTTACCGAGTTGGGTCTGTTCCATTGCATAGCGCGACAGGTTGTTCACATGCGCCGCATCAGTGTGGTTGCTGTAATCAGCAGGCCCTACCGAGGTAGGGCATTTTTCGCGACCCACACCGGAACAAGTGATGATGACCATCTCCACTTCGACAGAGGTGAAGGCCAAACTCATCCGGGCAGTGGTTTTACTGGTACTGGCATACCCATCCCTGACCGCATCAACGGATTTAAACTTGGCACTGTAGATGATCCAGGCGTTGCTCTCTTGCACTCCCGCAAGCAACAACATAGAAAAAATAATAAAATGTCTCATAATACAAACAATTATGCCATACAATGTTAAGAACAATCTGTTTTAATAAGCAAGCCATGAATGATGCATAAACCTTCGCCATTCAGCGCAAAACAGGGGTAAAAATATTGCTATTCGCTGATAATCAACTACTTACATAAAAAATATCAAATTAATTTATTTTAAATTAAATGTTTGTAAACGTTTGTAAATACCTCACTGATGTTAAAATCCTTTTCCGGTAAGGATTGCCAGGTCATAGCAGCAGGCGAAGGCCGGCAAATATCCTCCTGCCCTGCATCGAAGCGTAGTTGTAGGCTGTGTCAAAGGTGTAGCCCTGTGGATTGTCCACGTGGATATTCTTGTCGAAAGGATCAAACGGCCTCAGCAATGGATCGCGGGGCACGAAGTTGAGCAGGTTACGGATACCTGTGAAGACTTCCATTCCATGTCTGAACTTTCTCGAGCACTGTGCATTCAGCAAAACATACCAGGGCGAATATTCAGGCCTGAAATCGTATGGAACCACGGGCAGGCGCATGGGGCTGTAGCATTTTGCGCCCAGGTCAAAAACCACCTTCCCGGGCAACACTTGCTGCCATTGCAGCGAGGCGCTGAATGGCGGGCTATGTATCTGCGCTTCAAACTCCTTCCTGCCATGGCTGTCATGGCTCAGAAAGCCCACCTGCATCAACGTGAACCCCAGCATCAGCCGCCGTCCTGATTTCCCGTAGAAGTCGGCATCCATACTCAGGCCCCGGCTGATAGCAAAACCGTTCAGATTCGCATAGATGATCTGGTTGGGGTTGCTGAAATAATCAGCTACTATTTTATTGCTGAAGCGGGTGTGAAACAGTCCGGCCTCCAGCCTGGCAAAGTGCTTTGGAATATTCAGCGGCGCCGTGAAGTTCAGCAGGGCAGACCAGGCGCGCTCGGGCAGCAGCGCTTCGCGAAATACTACAGTTCTCGCGCCGGTGAGGGCGGCATGATCTTCGGTAAACACATTTACCGGACGGTACGCCGTTCCCAGGTTGAACCGAAGGGATTTCCCACCGCTGATACTCCTTTTCAAGGCCAGCCTAGGGCTCCAGATGATGCCGTGTACCCTGTCGATATCCGTGCGCAGGCTCAGGTTGTAATCTGTCTGCTTCAGGCCGCGTCCCTCCGCCTGGATAAAGACACCCGGCAGGAAATTCCTTTGCGGGTTGGCCGTGGCGGGTGTTCCGTCGTCATAGTGGGTGTAACGCAGGGGCAAGCCGGCCAGCCAGGAAATGCCCCGCTGATTCCAGGTCCACAGTAACTGCATGAAACCAACATATTGCGCGGCATGGAAGGGCAGTGTTCCATACACCGAGTTTTGCCGATGTGCCGTGCCCGAAAACTGCAGCGCAGGCTTCCCCAAAATATCCAAACGGTAGTTGCCGAGCAGTTCGGTGCGCCGGGTAATAATGCGCTCACCATACACGGAATCAGTTCCCGCGAACCGTTCTTCCCATTCAAGCTCCCCACCCCAGCGGTACTCCCTGAAACTGCGCAGCGCCAGGGATGCGGGCAGTTTTGACTTTCGGTCGAATGCTATTTTCTGGAAGAAGCTGAAACGCTGCTGCACCGGTATATCCGCAAAGCCATCGCTGTTGAAGTCCATGACTCTGTTCATGCGGAAGCCATGGATACTGCTCAGCATGTTCATCCTTCCGGCCTTGTAGCCCACAGCCACATCGGCAGACCACTCGGCATGGCTACTGCCACTGAACTCTGCATGGGTGAATGGCTTGCCGCCCGGCTGACGGGTAATCAGGTTCACCACGCCCGCCATGGCTTCCGGACCATACAATGCCGAGGCTGCACCCTTAATGATCTCCACCCGTTCCAGCAAGCTATTGGGAATACCCATCAGTCCGTACACCGTGCCCAGGGCGCTCACCATGGGCATGCCGTCAATAGTGACCAGGGTATACGCGCCTTCCATGCCATTGATGTGGATATCCCCCGCACTGCACACATTACAGTTTACCTGGGGCTGTAGCCCGTTCACCATCTGAATAGACTCAAACATATTCGGACCGGGATTGGCTCTGAAGAAGGACCGCTGCAGTACCTGTACCGGCACCGCACTGGCGCGGCGCAGCACAGGCCTCAGTGAGCCGCTGATGACCACCTCATCCAACCCCGCACTGTCCATTTGCGCCCAGGCCATGCCGCATCCCATGAAGCATAGAAAAAAATATTTTAGCATTAACTAAATTAATATTTTGTTTCACAAAAATACGTATAGCCCGACGCAAGAAGCAAGGCCCTGAAACAGGGCTGCCTTTTGCATGGTTATAGACTATGACGGTGTGACAAGTTGTTGCCCGGTTGCCGAATGCCATGGGAAATAGACGGAAGGATGCAAGTACTTCTAAGGCATTGCTTCTGAAAACATTAACTTTGCGCCAAGATTCATAAAGACCTATGGCTTTCGACCTTGATCTCATCAAATCCGTGTATGAAAGGATGCCTTCCCGCGTAGAAGCTGCGCGTAAAATGGCAGGCAGACCGCTGACCCTTTCCGAGAAAATCCTGTTCAACCACCTGTGGGATGGCCATGCCGCCGCACAATACGAGCGGGGTAGGTCTTATGTAGATTTCGCTCCGGACCGTGTAGCCATGCAGGATGCCACCGCGCAGATGGCCCTGCTTCAGTTTATGCAGGCCGGAAGGCCCAAAGTAGCGGTGCCCAGCACAGTACACTGCGACCACCTGATTACGGCCAAAACCGGTGCTGACGCCGACCTCAAGATCGCCAACGAAGAAAGCCGCGAGGTTTATGATTTCCTGGCTTCTGTTTCGAATAAGTATGGTATTGGTTTCTGGAA
>JAGWYC010000256.1 GCA_018969565.1 Bacteroidota bacterium
CGTTAAACTCAGACTGTGATTGATGGCGTTTTCTACCTGTACATGCAATTTTCCCGACTTGAATTGAATGGAATCTATAAGGGCAGCCGTTTGAGGCCAATCAATAATCTGATCTCTTTCCATAACCACAGATCCACCCTCCAGTAAGGTTTGTTCAGCGGCATCTAAGGCGTATTTGAATCCCGCGTTCAGCGATGGTGGTTTAAAAAAATCCTGCCCTTTAATGGACACCGATGTTTTCCTGTATTCAATATAGACCTGGCTGTCCGGATAAACACCTACGCCACTGATTTCATCGCTGTATTGAAGCGCATCTTCAGGTAAAAAACGGGCATCCAATAAGGGTAGCGCATAGGTGCCATTCCATGTTACTCCATTCAGGGCCTTTATTTTTTGCACTGAATCTTTCATACAGGCTGAGAAAGTCAGCCCAATTTGAAACAATATGACGAATTTTAATAACCTCAAACCTCGCGGTAATCGGCAAATAAAAGCAACAAAATCCGCTTATCTATGAAATTAGACTGTAAAATGCGATTAATAACGAGACGGATTCATCAGCAGCAGGAGATAGGCGAGCATGGCAAGCAGAGCAATATTGCGCAATAGGTTGACCATGAGGTACGTTCGGATATAAGCGGAAGGGTAGCCGTTCTGCTTCAATTTTCTTACGCTAAGAAGCATGATTACCAGCATGCTCAGGAATAGACATGCGAAGTACATGATAGAAATATACTGATCCTGACTTTGATTGGCCAGGTACATATAAGCAATAATGATGATACTTAGAAAGAGCAGCGTGTAGATGCGGAGGCTGCTAAATAACCTAAAAAGCAGGGCTTTCTGTCCATCATTGAGTAACTCAGTTGCTTGCCGCATCTTGATGGCATTGAATATGTTCACCCCAAGAAAAAATGCAATGATGATCAGAAACCAGTTGTCTATCTGCATGGTTCAAATTAACACATCAAAGGGTTTTAAAAAAAGAGAGGAGCTATTTAGCTCCTCTCTTTTGATGTTCAGATATCCAGTTTTTCCAATGCATCCGGCTGGGCATGTTCATCCGGGTCATATTTCTTACCGAACCATCCGAAGATGCGCTTTTTAACTTGTTCGTTCAGCAGATACATGGCAGGCACCAGAATCAGGGTGAGGAAGGTGGCAAAGCTCAGACCGAAAATCATGGTCCAGCTTAAGGGGCCCCAGAATGCCACGCTGTCGCCACCCATGAAAATATGTGGATTCAGATCAGTGAACAGTTTTGCAAAGTCAATGTTCAGACCCACAGCCAAAGGAATCAATCCAAGGATGGTGGCAGAGGCAGTAAGTAATACCGGGGTCATGCGCGTTCTGCCTGCTTCGATAATGGCTTGTCGTAATGGAACTCCGTGACTGCGGAGCAATTCAGTAAATTCCACAAGCAGGATTCCGTTTCGCACAACAATTCCCGCAAGAGCTACAATACCTACGCCGGTCATCACAATCGAAATGCTCATGCCAAAAATGCTCAACCCCAGCAATACGCCGATGATGGAGAAAATGATTTCTGACAAAATCAGAATGGGCTTGCTGATGCTGTTGAACTGTGTTACCAGAATCAATAGAATGATGGCCAGTGAAATTCCCATGGCCCTGCCCAGGAATGATTGCGTTTCCGCTTGTTGCTCCTGTTCTCCTGTAAGCGCTACCTCAATGCCTGCAGGAACGCTGAACTCCTTCACAGCTTCTTTGATTTGAGGAATGACTTCGCTGGGGCTGTAACCGCTGAGCAGGTTGGAACCAAGCACAATTACGCGTTTCTGGTTGATGCGGTTGATGCCTCCGTAAGTGTTGGTATAAGAAACATCCGCAACGGCTGAAAGCGGTACCTGTCGGAACATACCGCCCATATTCATGTCGCGGTATCCGATTTTCATATTCATCAGGGCACCAATATCATTTCTTTGGTCTGCCTTGATGCGCACCTGGATTGGATAATCATCATTGTTGTCGCGGAACTTGCTGGCTTCAGCACCATAAATGCTGTTGCGCAGGGCCATGCCTATTTGTCCGGTGCTGATGCCCTGACGGTTAGCGCGTTCACGATTGATATTCACCACAATTTCGGGTTTGCTGGAAACGAAGTCGGACTTGAGTTCTTCGATACCGGCAATTTTCTTTTCTTCAATAAAACGCTTCAGGCCTCCGGCAGTGCGCACCAGTTCTTCAAAAGCGTCGCCGCGAATTTCAATATTGATGGGCTTTCCGGTGGGCGGGCCGCCACGTTCCTGTTCAACAGAGATTTCAGTACCTGGAATTCCCTTCAGGGCCTTGCGGATTTTATCCAGATAAACTTCAGTGCTCTGTCCATTGCGTTTGCTGAATTCTACAAAGGCTACGGTAACTTTTCCCCGATGTGAGGCCACGGTGCGGTCACCGCCCTGAGGGTCATTGGCACCTACGGCCACGTTGCTGATCACGCTCTCCACTATGGGGTTGTTGTTTCCCAGCACCGCGTAAACCCGGTCTTCTACTTTTTTCGTAATGCTGTCTGTAAACGAAGGCTTACTGCCCACGGGCACGTTCAGATACACATAAACGAAGTTCGGATCGGCTTTGGGGAAGAACACCACATTCGGTTTGCGTATGCCGGTCAGCACTATGGAAATGAAAAACAACAGCACGGTGCTCAACAGCAGCCATACCGGACGTTTCTTTTCCAGGCACCAGCTAAGAAGTCGTTTAAATCCGTTCTGGAAATTCGGCCAAACTTTTTCCTGGAAATTCCTGATAACACGTTCCAGCCAGAAATGATGCAGGGCATAGATACCGTACATCAATAGAATAAAGTTTCCAAAGCCAAATCCACCGGTGCCAATGAGTCCTTTTCCTGCTCCTGAGGCATAGCCAATTCCTGCCAGTATCAGGGCCACAATGCTTATCCTTCTGAAGGATTTACGCCTTGCAGCATGGTCAGGTTCTGCATGATGCGGTTTCATGAACTGCACGGCAAATACGGGATTGATGATATAAGCTACCAGCAGTGAAGCCAGCAGGGTAATAATCAAGGTAACCGGCAGGAAGTACATGAATTTACCGATAATGCCCTGCCAGAAGGCCAGTGGTACAAAA
>JAGWYC010000257.1 GCA_018969565.1 Bacteroidota bacterium
ATCAGAACGGCAGGAGCCATGAATGCGGTAATCAGCAGCGATGAAACGGATGAACAAAAGCTACTGGAACTCGTGCGCTCATGTCCGGATATGAGCGGGCTGGAACTTGCGAGCCGGGTTAGTACAGAACGTTTTTACACGTTGGGCAATGAGCATGCCGATTTTCGGGTTGCGTTAATCGATTACGGCAGTAAGAAGAACATTGCACATTGTCTGGTTGATCGTGGATGTTTCCTCGGAGTTTTTCCTGCAAAAACAAAGGCGCGGGATATTCTGGCGTGGAAACCTGACGGCATTATGCTGAGCAATGGTCCCGGTGACCCTGCAGCAATGGATTATGCCATTGAAACGGTAGGTACATTGGTTGAAGCTTCGATACCAACTTTTGGAATTTGCCTTGGACATCAGTTGTTGTCACTTGCCAGTGGTCTTGAAACGTATAAAATGCATCACGGGCACAGAGGTTGTAACCATCCTGTAAAGAACTTAATCACAGGTCGTAGTGAAATAACCAGTCAGAATCATGGTTTTGCGGTGCGGTACAATGAACTTCTTTCTGACCGCATTAAACTAACCCATGTGAATTTAAATGACGATACGGTAGAAGGAATTGCCCGTTTGGACAGACCGGCATTCAGTGTGCAGCATCACCCTGAAGCCAGTCCCGGCCCGCATGACAGTTTCTACCTATTTGACGAATTCGTTGCCCTGATGCGGCATCACAAAAAATAATAACCATCATGAGCACCATAGTACATATTCAGGCGCGGCAAATTCTGGACAGCCGCGGCAACCCTACAGTTGAGGCAGAAGTAATCACCGAAGACGGTGGATTTGGCAGAGCCGCAGTTCCCAGTGGCGCCAGCACCGGAATTCACGAGGCTATGGAGTTGCGTGACGGCGACAAAGCACGTTTTTTGGGGAAAGGTGTGGAAAATGCAGTAGCGAATGTAAACACCTTGATAGCCAACGCTTTGGAGGGTATGGAGGTAAGTGACCAGATTGCGCTTGATTACGCGATGATTGAGTTGGATGGAACCCATAACAAGGCCAAACTGGGCGCCAATGCCATCCTGGCTGTTTCACTTGCAGCAGCGCGCGCAGCAGCAGATGAACTGGGTATGCCATTGTATCGCTATGTCGGTGGAGTAAATGCTTGCACATTGCCTATTCCTTTGATGAATATCCTGAACGGCGGGGCGCATGCAGACAACAGCATTGACTTCCAGGAGTTCATGATAATGCCCGTGAATGCAGACAGCTTCAGCGATTCTTTGCGAATGGGCGTGGAAGTGTTTCACCACCTGAAAAGCGTTTTGAAGCATGCCGGTTACAGCACCAATGTGGGAGATGAAGGCGGCTTCGCCCCCAACATCCGCAGCAATGAAGAAGCCATAGAAACGGTATTGAAAGCGATTGAACAAGCCGGATATAAGCCGGGATCGGATATTTATATCGCTATGGATGCAGCCACCAGTGAATTGTATAACCCGGAAACAGGTCTGTACACGTTTAAGAAATCCGACAAGCGCGAATTGGATAAAGCCGGAATGGTTGCTTATTGGAAACATTGGACCGAACAATACCCCATTCTCAGCATTGAAGACGGTTGTGCCGAAGATGACTGGGAGGGTTGGAAAATGCTTACAGATGCTATTGGCACTAAAGTGCAACTGGTAGGGGATGATCTGTTTGTTACCAATGTCAATCGCTTGCGGGAAGGAATTAATCAATCTGTAGCCAATAGTATTCTTGTGAAGGTGAATCAGATTGGAACACTTACAGAAACTATAAATGCAATCCAACTGGCCACGGCCAATGGTTACACTAATATCATGAGTCACCGCAGCGGGGAAACTGAAGACAGCACCATCGCTGACCTTGCTGTGGCTATGAACAGCGGTCAGATCAAAACCGGATCGGCAAGCCGCAGCGACCGTATGGCTAAATATAATCAACTGTTGCGTATTGAAGAGGAATTGGGCGACCAGGCACTTTTTAACGGTAGAAATTTTAAATTTCTGAATTCATAAACACACCGAAAGTATTTAAAAGCCTTGCAGTATTGCGGGGCTTTTTTCGTTAATTCGTATATGCTGCCGGAAATTGTCATTTGGATTATTATCCTGCCTGTAGCATGTCTGTTACTATTTATCATCATCACCATGGCCGGATTCACCGTAAATACCCATCGTTTTGACCCTTACAAGAATTTTAAGTTTCGTGTAGTATGGGATGGACAAGTCATACATGGAATTGAACGCATTTCGGGATTGCGCAGGGAAACCGAGGTGGTGGAACATCGTTCCGGAAGCGACCCAAATCATGTACGACGAGCACCCGGAATCACGCAGTACAATCCTATAGTGTTGGAACGCGGTCGTACGCATGACCATTCTTTTGAAGCCTGGGCAAACCTGGTATTTAATCTTGGCGCAGCATCCGGTGAGGAAATAAGCCTTAAGTCTTTTCGCAAGGATATTGAAATCAGTCTGCTCAATGAAGCCGGGCAGGTGGTCATGAGCTTTAAAGTATATCGTTGTTGGCCCAGTTTCTATGAACCCCTCGCAAACCTTGACGGCAACGGACGGGACGTTATGCGTGAAAAGTTGGTACTCCAACACGAAGGTTGGGAACGCGACCTTTCGGTACAGGAGCCGTTAGAACGCTAAGGCATGTAGCATGTCATGCCTGCCCATACGTGTAGGGGTCGGAATATGAGAATGCGCGAAAACGCTTATTCTTCTCACCCTCTAATACTTCACATCTTCCAGAAACAACCCATGCGCAGGAACACTTTGCCCCGCATCCGAACGAGTTCCTCCTTGCAAAAGACCCTGAAACCAGTCTATTGATTTTTGTTCATAACCCACATCCAGACAACTACCTACTACTGCCCGGACCATATTTCTCAGAAAACGATTAGCTTCAATGGTGAAAACCATGTTTTGTCCAATTTCCTGCCATGTGGCTCTGTATATATGACATTCATAGCCATGGTGTGCAGGTTCTTCCCCTTTGGTAAAACTCTTACAGTTTTGAATTCCCGGAAGTAAACCTGCGCAGGCGTTCAACAATGTGAGGTTTGGCCGTTTATGCTGCAGCC
>JAGWYC010000258.1 GCA_018969565.1 Bacteroidota bacterium
ACGTTGTTGTATCATCCTTTTGATTGTTGAGGGCATCAGGAGAAAGGGAGCGTTCCTGATGCAGCCATCGGGGTCGCCAAAGTTCGAAAATCCATTGGCTGACCAGTGCCGTACTGATGCCAATGGCTGCGCCGGCTAATAAATCTACCAGAAAATGCTGTCCCAGATACATCCTGCTATAAGCTACCAAACCCGCCAACAAGGCAAATATGGCCTGAATTCCGAAACTGCGTGTAAAAAAAGCCATGCAGCAAAACCCTGTAAATGCAGTGGCCGTATGGCCGCTGGGGAAACTGTTATTGCGGTGCAGCGGCACAGAAGGAACTTGTCTGATGCTTCCGGGTTCCAACATCACCGAAGGGCGACTCCGCTCCGGGAAAACCCTGTGCTTGAGCAGGGAAACACACAAGCCACTTAAGGCCAACGCAGTGATGGCGGCAAGTGCGTTTTTATGGCTGATACGCCAGCCCACAGCAATGGAAATCAGGTATATGACCCAGTCGCCCAATAAGGTAATCCGACTGAAAAAAAGGTCAAGCGAGGGATGATGATGCCCATTCACCCAAAGGGTAGCCCGAACATTACCGGTCAGCAGCAGCGTTAAAAATGTAAAGGCAAACATCAGCAGTGCTACCGTTACAAACCCCCTGATGGCTCCGAAAAACCGGTTCATACGGCGAAATTAAGCGTGCACGAGGCAAATACTGATTATTTACACACACTCTTTGGAATTTAAGACCTTAACCGCTTTAATTGCACGAAGGCAACTGCAAAAAATATGAGCAAGAAAAAAGCAACAGACCGTATTAAGCTGGAAATGGAATTTGAAATGCATTCCTCAGTCGGAATTCTGTACAACTACATTTCCACCGCCACAGGCTTGCAATCATGGTTTGCCGATAATGTGAACGTACACAATAATAACTACGATTTTTCCTGGGAGGATGGCACCGCCAACACGGCCACTTTAGTGAAAAACGTTTCTAACAAGCATGTTAGCTTTCACTGGCAGGATGCTGCCCAGGATGAGAACTTTGAGTTTCACATCGTTCAGGATGAACTCACCGGTGATGTGGAGTTGCTGGTGATTGACTACTGTGATGCCGGTGAAGAAGAAACTACCCGCATGCTCTGGGAAAGCCAGGTTGATGCATTACGCGCGCTGATTGGAGCCTGATTCGGGATTATTGTTGCTCCAGAACCTTTAAAGCCAGCCAGCTCATCATTCCTGCGCCTATGGGCAGTGCAGCTTCGTCAATGTCGAAGTGAGGATGATGCACGCTGTGCACAATGCCTCTTGATTCATTGCGCACACCCAGCCGATAAAAACAACTGGGAACAGCCTGACTGAAATAGGCGAAATCTTCCGCCGCCATCCAGATACCCAGGTGTTCCACCTGCTCTGCGCCGAGATAGCGCTCTGCCAGTTGCCTGCATCGAATGGTGAGTTCTTCGTGGTTTTTAAGAAAAGGATAACCCTTCCGAATCTCCAATTCGGCCCTCGCCCCAAAGGCCTGTGCCGTATGTTCCACAATATGCCTGATTCGCTCATGGGCTTCCGCTCGCCAAGGCTCATCCATGGTGCGGAAGGTGCCCTCCATCCATACAGATTCCGGGATGATATTTGTTGCTCCTTTTGCCTCCACCTTGCCAAAGGATAAAACACTGGGGATGGCCGGATTGGCTGCCCTGCTGACCACTTGCTGCAAGGCTACAATAATTTGCGCCGCCACCGTTACCGGGTCAGTGTTAAAATGAGGCATGGCCCCATGTCCACCTTTGCCAATCACCTTCAGATACAATTCATCGGTGCTTGCCATGTACAAGCCCGGCCTGAAACCGGTTACCCCAACAGGCAATTGAGGCATCACATGCTGCCCAATCATCACATCAACCTTGGGATTCGTCAGCACGCCTTCTGCAATCATCAGACTCGCCCCACCGGGCAGCTTTTCCTCCCCCGGCTGAAAAATGAGCTTAATGGTTCCACCAAATTCGTCGCGCAGCTCGTTTAAAATCATGGCCGCACCCAGCAAACAGGTACAGTGTACGTCGTGCCCGCAGGCGTGCATCTTGCCTTCCACCGTTGAACGATACACGCGGTCCGTGGCCTCAACAATAGGAAGGGCATCCATGTCGGCCCGCAATCCTACCACCTTGCTTCCGGGCTTGTTCCCATGTATCAGGGCAACCCGTCCGGTGCCTGCAACAGTCGTACATGGAATATCCAGCTCCGCCAGTGTTCGTTCGATGAACGCACCGGTTTCGAATTCCTCGAAACTCAATTCCGGATGCATGTGAATATGGCGGCGTATGGCGCTTAGACGCTCGCTCAGAGACTCCGCTTTGCTTTTAATGAGGGTTTGTATTTTTGACATATTTATTTTTTGGTAACTTCGTACCTGAATCTCTGCGAAGTTAATCACTATGAAGCGTGTACATGTTTATCTGATTTTGATCTGTTTGCCAATTCTGGCATCCTTGAATTCCTGTCAGCGGGAACCCCAGAAATCAGTGCCCCTGAATCAGCTCACCATCGATTATTTTCAGTTTAAGAATGGTTCAGAGTGGATTTATGAACTCGTCAGCGATACCAATGTGCGCGAGCGTGTGATAGCTTCTGATTTTACCAGCGGAAAGAATCGCTTCGATGAAGTGGAAATCAGCTTCTTCAAATACAATCTGGTTTCTGATAAAAACTTCACCATCATGGTTCGTGCGGAATCCGGTATGAAAGATCCGGTGGACCAGGTGGCCTTTATAACTAAAGATTCTTTCCTGTCCTACGGCCCTATCCTATGGAGCGATGCCAGCGGGGTAACCGTGGGTGGAACGGACACATTCCGCTATGACGAATCCGTGCGCATCGGTGGTCTGGAATTTAATAAGGTCATCCGCATCGGCTTCGCCAATCATCCGGTGTACAAGAATATCAGCATGAGCAAAGAACTGGGTATCGTGCAGAAACAATACCGCAACGGAAAAACCTTCCGCCTCAGGCAGTACAAAATTATCCGTTAACGCCGGGTCTGGCTAACTATGATCGCCAGGCAATCGGTTGAACAGGTAATAGATGCCGCCCCGATAGAAGAGGTGG
>JAGWYC010000259.1 GCA_018969565.1 Bacteroidota bacterium
CAGCTTGGCGTATTTCCATCGGTTCGAAGTTCCAGGCACAAAGGTAAACTGACTGATGCGCGCCGCACTCAGCGGTACCCCGTTGATGCGGAAATTGCGCTCCTGTCCTGCCGGAACCAATAGCGTTACCGAGAAGGTTGTTCCGGAACTGGCATCAGAACGCGTAAATGCCGCCGACTGGCTGCCCGTGCAATCCAGATTCGGCAGGATAGACATCCCCATTTCACAGCCGAAACCAGACATCTGAATGACGGCCGTCTTCTTATTGATTTCCACAAGGCTTACCTGCTCTGAGGCGGCCATCATGTGGGCATAGGTTTCACCCGCGGAAAGGTACTTGATAAAGGTCCCGTTTATTTTGAGTGAAGTGCTGTCATAGTAAGCCGTGATAAACACCACATCATTCAGGGGTGCATTGAGGGCCGGACCTTTCACGGCCAGGTAGTTGAGGCCGAGCATGGACAGGCCGACTATCTGGTCGGCGCACAGGTCGGCACAACTGCCCGCCGCCGACTTCCATCCTCCCGGATACACGGAATCATCGTACATGGTTACACTTACCTTCTTGTCGGAACGGATGATGGTGCCCGCCAGTTTCTTGGGCACGCTGCCATCATCCGAGCGGAGAAAGAACACTTCGCCTTTGTTCAGCGTTACGGTGAAGGTACTGCCTGCCGGGCGGCCTGCTGCGGCAACACGCAAGGTAATGCGCACACGTGTATTGTCTTCAGAAGCCATCACCAGCACCCCGTTGTAGAAGGTCACTCCGGTCATAGTGGTCAGGCAGGGAAACAGGTTATTGCCGGGAACCACGAATGCCGTATCCAGTGCATTCTGCCCCTTGAGCGTGAAGATATCCGTGTTCAGGTTATTGCCCAACACCTCATAGTAAGCCTGTATAGGGGTGGTGGATCTAATGATCAGTCCATTTTTATTGATGGCATTCGGAAGCGCATTTTCAATCTGGCTGATCCAAATGCTCAGGTCCACCCTGGCCACGGTGCCTGCATTCAGATTTACGTTGATGGGTGTGAAGGCCGGATTGGCCGGCTCAGAAATAGTCACCCGGGCATTCTTATCCAGGCCTATGAGCTTCAGTTCAATGGGACGGTCGCCATGCCTCTGCTGAATATCAGGCGCGGCAAACCAGAAGGTAGTATCGGTCTGGGCCTTGCCTGCTGCTGCACAATGCAGCAATCCTATGAAAAGCAGGGCCCGCAACATGGAACAAAAATAGGCAACAACAGGCCCGTATTTATTGTTTGCAGCACTCAGATGTCAGGTCGAGACCGGCCGATGAGCCATCAATCCGGCTCCCGGAGCTGCAAATCGGAAAACAGGTACCAATATCCGGACAGCCTCACGGCGACAAAGCGCACCAGAAAGCGTTTCTTTTTTCGGGTGTATTCCTGATACACATAGGCATAGAGCGGCTTGGCATCGGGTTCGGTAATGCGCAGGTAACAGGTATCTCGTTTGGCGCTGCGGAAGCTCAGCCTTTGTTCCTGCATCAGTTTACGGAAGCGTTTGAAATCGCGGCGCAAACGAGCCCAGGAGGCCTGATAGCGCGCCTGCAGCATCTGGGTATTTTGTCCGGACTTCACTGAATCGGCAGTCTGCATGAACAAATTCAGGGGCGGAAAAAAAGGCTTGAGCACATCCGGGTTCTTCGCCATTTCCAGCTTACTGATGACCGAATCAGCCAAAGCCTCTGCCCTGACCATGCGGTAGCGACCTGCCGTATCCTGGGCTTCTGAAAAAGACATCCCCAGGAAAAACAAGGTCCAAAGACAGCATAACCTGATCTTCATTCGGTGCGATACAGTTCGTATTGTTGCAAGCAAAGGTTGCGGAATTCGTGGAAATTATCCAGTTCCATGCTGGACAGTTCCCATTCGGTTCCATCTTCAAAATAAAGACACAGGATATCAATATAGTTCGCTCGGTTATAGCGGGTGCTGATGTTATTTCGATGCGTTTCAAGGCGCAGCATAGAATGGAATGCACGAAATTCTTTGCGACCGGTTAGGGGATGCAAGAGTTCCAATCCATGTTCGTAAAGGCGGTGATTTACCCAATTTCTGGTTCCAACATACATGATGAGTAACACCACTGCTATCAGGATGTAATCCCAGTAAACGGCGTAGTTTTCGGGGATCATGTTCTGCACAATGGCACCTATCAGCCAAAGCATGAATGCCGTGGCAATAAAAGGATACAGCCGTGTAACCCAGCCACTTTCGCCCTTCAGCAGCAATGCCCCTTTGTTCATGGTGCTGCAAGATAAGCGTTAAAAATGGGCAGCGCAGGATGCTCCTTGTTTTGTACGTACTTTTGAATTAATTTTACACGTACAACCACATGGACACGAAGCTCACGCTCAAACTGGATGAATCCGTTATTGTCAAGGCCAAGGAATACGCTAAGAACCATCAGACCAGCCTTTCACGGCTTGTCGAAAACTATCTGCAGCAGATTACCCGCGGAACACCGGAGACGCTGCCGCTGACGCCACTGGTACGCAGCCTGTCCGGAGTGCTTGACCTGCCTGCTGATTTCGATGCGAAAAAGGACTACACCGATCATCTGGCGGAAAAATACAGGTAATGGAACATGTATTTGCAGATACCGACATCATCCTGGATTTATTGGCCCGGCGGGAGCCATTTTTTGAACCCGCAGCGGCTTTATTTTCCCTTGCCGACCAAAAGCGAATCACACTACATGTATCATCGCTTTCGTTTGCGAACCTCAATTACCTGCTGTCCAGGCAGTACACGGCAACAAAAGCCCGGAAAATACTCATGCAATTCAAAACCCTGGCAACGGTTCTACCCGTAAACGACAAAGTGGTAGAACTCGCGCTGGCCTCCGACTTCAAGGACTTTGAAGATGCGCTGCAATACTATACGGCGCTGCAGCAAGGAGTACCGACAATCCTTACAAGAAATCTGAAAGACTACAAACACGCTGAAGCAATGGTCATGACCGCCGCACAATATCTGAAAAGTAGCGATGCTTGTCATGGTGAGCTCCGTCGAACCATGAGCTCCGTCGAACCATGAGCTCCGTCGAACCATGAGCTCCGTCGAACCA
>JAGWYC010000260.1 GCA_018969565.1 Bacteroidota bacterium
ATGCCGAGTATAAAATCAATTTCAATGTGACGGTCACGGGCATCTTCCCGCACATGCACCTCATCGGGCGAAGCATTAAGGCCTACTTTGTGAGTCCGGCGAAGGACACTACCTGGCTGGTAGATATTCCCGAGTGGGATTTCCACTGGCAGGGCTTCTATGGGTTCCAAAAACCCATTTTTGTTCCCGCGGGCAGCACGCTTTATGGGGAAGCGACCTACGACAATACCACGGCCAACCCCAACAATCCGAATAGCCCGCCCATTACGGTGAACCAGGGTGAAGGAACCGCTGATGAGATGTTCCTGATTTATTTCAACTTCACTGGCTATCAGTCGGGTGATGAACAGATCATTATTGACACTTCATCGCATTACAGCCATCACGCTTCCTGTTTTAATACCACCGGAGCATATTCATTCCCTCAAAGCGAAATTACTGTATCACCAAACCCCGTGCGCGATTTGCTCCATATCCGTGGAGCTCGGGGCAGCTTCCGGGCTTGCCTGTATTCAGGGGAGGGAAGGGTAGTGCTGGAGCAGGATATAGCGGAAGGAGCGTTATTAAATATGAATACCCTGCCGTCAGGTATTTATTATCTGTGTCTGAAGTCGGAAGGCCTTGGGGTGCGTTATTTCAAGGTTCAGAAGGAATAGCGGCAGATCAGTGATTTCCTGCTGCCGGCTGAAATCTATCAGAGAAACTGCTTCCGTTCTGCCATGAACGCACACCGGGCGGAGGTCTGACCATCGGGCTGACAACAAAGGAGAATGGAGTATATTGCAACTTCAGTTTATGAAACTGAAGAAGTATATCTACGCATCTCTGCTCTTCCTGCCCGCGGTACTCGAGGCTCAGAATACCTGCCGCGAAATAGTCGGTTATTATGCCGGCTGGCAATGGTATGACCGCAACAAGTTGATGAACCCCAAATCACTTCCTTACAGCAAATACTCCATCCTAAACTATGCCTTTTTTCAGCCGCAACCTGACGGACGCATCAAGATATCGGATCCCTGGGGCGACAAGAATCAATTGCTTGGTCCCATCAATTGGGCCACTGCGCCGGCAGGCTATGATACCCAATACGATTTTGGGAATCCCAATTACCACGTTTCCGGGCAGCGTCTGAGTGACTATGCGCATAAGGGCGGCTGCAAACTGCTGGCTTCTATTGGCGGATGGACCTATTCTGCCAATTTCCCGGGTATAGCGGCAAGCACGGCATACAGAGCCAACTTCGCCGGCGATTGCGTGCGCATGGTGGAACTATATGGGATGGATGGTGTTGATGTGGACTGGGAATATCCCTCCGGTGCAGTGGAGAAGCAGAACTTCACCGTACTGCTCAGGCAGGTACGGGATTCTTTGAACGCTTTGGAAAGCCGACTTGGGCGCAAGTTGATGCTGACCATAGCTGTAGGCGCTGCGCCGGCACGCATGCTCGACGTGGACTGGGGCCCCGTTACCGCACTGGTGGACATCGTAAACCTGATGAGCTACGATTACTACGGTAGCTGGGATAAATTCAACAGCCATAATGCGCCACTCTATCCGGTAAAAGCAGGGGCTCAGCCCGGTTTCAGTTGCTCGGAATCTGTGAATAATATCCTGGCCAAAGGTGTTCCTGCCAATAAACTGACCATGGGCGTAGCCTTCTACGGACGCACCCAGACCGCCACCGCAAAGCCCGCCCTTTATCAGGCAAGTACAGGTAATGCAGACTTAGTTACGTTCGCAGCAGACGAGGGAACCCCCATGTATTACCATGTGCTGAAAGCCCTGCCGGACTTTGACTATTTCTGGGATTCAACCGCTGCCGTGCCTTATCTGATCGGCAAACAGAAAAACACTTTCGTGTCCTTTGATGATGAAAAATCGATGGAGCAGAAAGCCATGTTCGTGAACGGCAAGAACCTGCGTGGGGTGATTGTATGGGAAATATCGGGCGATATGGTCGAAAGCACGGTAAGCCCGGGCACCCTCGAACGCACGCCCCTGATGGATAAACTTAATTCGGTTTTTTGCAGTGGCAGTACTTCGGTTCAATATACTGCAAAACAAGAGCTGTCCGTTTATCCTAATCCCAGTGCTGCCGATGGCATGGTGTATTTCCGGGGATTAGAACAGGAACAAGTCACTTGTGCGGTATATCATGTCAGGGGTAGTCTGGTAAAACAGGCAGAGTTGCACAGAAACGAGGACTATGCACTGAACCTTACAGACCTGAGCAGCGGATTTTATTTGTTACATGTAACTACAGAATCAGGCGATGTCATACTCAAAATATTGCGGTAACATCGACTGCCTGATAGAAATGACACCCATCCCAACTTTTTGCACTTACCACTTACCACTTACCACTTACCACTTCTCCCTCAATCCTCCTCTTCTTCAGCCCCCGGCGTTACACTTGCGCCGGAACGGATTTCTGTATGTCTGATTTCCCCGCCACTGCTTCCGGTTTTTTGTCCCATCACCAGCGATGCGCCGGCAGCAAGAAATACACCCACATAGGCCATATTGCTTAAGGCATTTTTCCTGCGCTCCAGCCATAAGGTAGCCAAGGCCAAAATGCCGGTAAGAATAGACACAATGAGAAATATCTTCCCTTCATCTTCATGATGGTGTATATCCTGATGGCTCACCCCGGGAATGCCTTCTATCATTTCCTCTGCACCCTCACCCGTGAAATAAGCAGGTAAGGCGGTGATAGCCGTAAGCACAAATAAACCCAGCGCCGTTTGTTTCACCGTGATGTTTTTCAGCAGAAAGCCGGCCAGCAATGTCAGGGTTGCAAAGACCATACCCACGATGGGCAGGTGATTCAATATTAGATGGATGTGTGCTCCGTTCATGTGACTGAAATTAAGCGCCAAATTAATAGCATAAATTCTCATCTTCACTGACGGATATCAGCCGCCGCTGCAACTACAAGGAATTAAATTGCCACTGTGGCAATTTACCGTGGACTCAGCGAGGCTGAAGCAGCACAAAGGCTGCAACAGGATGGCTTAAATGAGTTGCCCGCTGCGCAACCTAAAACCGTAATGCGTATTGCCACTGAAGCATTAAGAGAACCTATGTTCCT
>JAGWYC010000261.1 GCA_018969565.1 Bacteroidota bacterium
ATACCGGAATTTGTACCCAATGGGTATTCGCTTCGTTTTGTGCGGAAGGAGGCGGTCCTTGAGCCAGGTTGCGGCGGAAGTCGCTGATCAGGTAAGCGCGTTTGCTTGCAGCAGGTTGCTGGCTGAGCAGTTGCTGAAAACGTTTATGTATCTGGTTCAGGTTCATCGCCCCCGGAAACAGCGTGGTTTCATCAATCCAGCGTTTACAAGATTCGCCATTGCCGAAGAACAGGGGCCGAAAAGGGTCATTGGTGATGAGGCAGAATCGGGTACCAGGCGGATGATTGCGGATAATATCACGGGCAGCCTGCCTGGCCAGCTCAAACATGGAAGTGCTGTGATGGCGTTCAGACATGCTGAAACTATTGTCCAGATATATACAAACGGCCTCGGTCTGGCTATTCGTGGTTTTTTCCTTCAGAAGAGAAGGCTGCGCAAACGCCAATACCAGCAATACAATGGCCAAAAGCCTGAAAGCGAGCACTATTTTATGCAGGATATTCTTCTGACGCGCTTTCTGCGTAACGATGCTCTGCAGCAGACGGACATTAGAAAAAACCACCCGCCGATAGCGACGCAGGTTAAACAGATGAACAGCCAATGGAACCGCCACCGCCGCCAGCCCAAAAAGGAACCATGGATTTGCCCAATTCATCCGCGGACAAATTTACATTCTATTCAGCGGTCACAGCGTTTTAAACCTATATCTAATCACAGCTAAAGCTTCATGCAGCTAAACTCCCAAACTGTCTTCAACCAACATCTTGCTCCAAAACTGCAAAACTCCCAAACTGCCACCAACCAAACATCCTGCTCCAAAACTCCCAAACTATCCAACTCAAAAAAAACTTACGTCAGTTGCGCATCCGCTGTTTTTTTATGGCACATCCTCGCTTGAATGTTGAATGAGCAGGGATTAGCGCTTCGCGCAGTTCCCTTGGAGGGGGCAGCTAAATCAAAAACCCTGGCGTCTGCTGCGCATCCGCTGTTTTTTTATGGCACATCCTCGCTTGAACGCTGCGCGTTCAGACTCGGTTATGCCATAAAAAAACCTCCGCACGCGGAGGTTTTTTTGATTTGCGGAAAGAGGGGGATTCGAACCCCCGATACAGTTTCCCGTATACATGCTTTCCAGGCATGCCCGTTCGACCGCTCCGGCATCTTTCCTTTAAAGGGCTGCAAAGTTAATCGTTTATATGGAAAATCAGCCTCGCGTTAGCCGTTGTAATTTCAGCGCATGTTTCTTCTGTAATGCCAAGGGCCGCGGCAAGTTTGGCATTGATTTCCTTCAGGTAAGTCGGTTCGTTGCGTTTGCCTCGATAGGGTACCGGTGATAAATAGGGCGCATCAGTTTCCAGTACAAGCCGCTCAGGAGAAAGGGGTGCCAACACTTCGTGAAGGTTGCTGTTATGATAGGTAATCACACCGCCCACACCCAGAAAGAAGCCCATGTCAACAGCCCGCATTGCCTGCTGGGCGCTGCCACCAAAACAATGCAGTACAGCTTTTAAACCTTTGCGCATGTATGGTTCAGCAATGCTCATGGTTTCATCAATGGCCTTTCTGCTGTGAATAGAAACAGGAAGGTTCAGGTCAAGAGCCCATTGAAACTGAATGCGCAGTGCCTCGGTTTGTGCTTCGTAGTGCGTCAAGTCCCAGTGGCGGTCCAGGCCTATTTCTCCTACTGCGCAGTATTTTCCACCGTGTAATAATTCACCAATAGAATCGAGTTCATTTTTCCAGTCCTCATTTATGTCGCAGGGATGAAGGCCCATCATGGGCAGGCAATAGCCGGGGAAATGGCTGCACACTGCGTGTAACCGTTCCACAGATTCAAGATTGATGTTCGGCAACAGCATGTGGCTGACTCCTGCGGCTCGGCTTCTTTCCACCATTTCATCAAGGTCGGCGTCGAATTCCTTGTGAAAAACATGGGTATGTGTGTCAATCAGGACCATGATATTTTCTCTTTATTCAAAAAAGCATCTATACCCTTAATACAATCTTCGCTTGCTCTGGCTCGTGCGTTCATAGACGCAGCCAGATTCATGCCTTCATCCAGGCCAAGTGCGGAACTGTTCCAGAGCAGTTCTTTAGTAAGCGCAATGGATTGTCCGGAGGTGCTTCCGGCCAGATGCCTTGCGAATTCCATCACATGTTTATCAAGGGTTTCTTCTTCAACGATATGGTGAACAATACCATGCAGTTTCGCTTCTTCCGATTTGAATATTCTACCCGAAATCAGGAGCTCTCGTGCAATGGAACCATTGATTTTCCGCTGTAGAAAGATGGATACCAGTGCGGGGATAAATCCGATTTTACTTTCGGTATAACCAAACTGCGCAGCGGGGGTGGCAAAGCAGATATCGCAGGCGTTAGCCAGGCCACAGCCTCCGGCAAGTGCAGCACCTCTTACCGCCGCGATAACTGGTTTTGGGCCTTTGATGATTAATTCGAACAGTGCTTTCAGGTTCATGGAATCCTGAACATTTTCTTCAAAGGAATTATTTCTGATTTGCTGCAGGTACGCAAGATCTGCGCCGGCACAAAAGGCATCGCCGGAGCTGTTTATAATGATAACCCGAATATCGCCGCGATTCATTCCAACTTCAAGCGCATCACGGAGCATATTGGTGAGGTCGGGATTGAGGGCATTGCGTTTTTCAGGACGGTTCAGGGTCAGGGTTAATACAGGGCCCTGTTCTTGGATGAGCAGCGAAGGCATGGTGCAAAAATAAAGGAGCCCCGCGATTGCGGGGCTCCTCCAACACAAACACTCAATATGGAATATCTTATCGCTGGATGTTCACCTTGCGGATGGCAGTCTGGCCACCGCTGGTGATTTTCACCAGGTAGATTCCATTGCTGAGTTCAGAAGCATTCACCTCGAAGGTTCCGCTGTTGCGTCCGTTGGTGGGCACATCAGCAACTTTGGCACCGAGGATATTGTACACACCGATGCTCAGATCACGCTGTACATCAGTGCCCACAACCACCTTGAACATACCGTTGTTGGGGTTGGGGAACAGGTTGATGCTGGCTTCCAGACCGTTTACATCTTCCAC
>JAGWYC010000262.1 GCA_018969565.1 Bacteroidota bacterium
TGGAGCTGCTATGTGTCACTTCGATATGCCTCGTCTCCGTTTCACTGCGACGAGGCTACTCAGTGACCGGTCGCTGAGTGACCGAGCGAAGCGAAGGTGTATCAGCTTGCCCCCCCTGTCGTTCACATCGCTCACTTACGGGGCAGGCGGTAGCGAAGCGTATCGAAGTGCCCGTGGTAATTCCATAGACAATTACAGAGTAAGCTAGGATTCTGCTATTGTCACTTCGATACGTCGCTGCTGCGCAGCTCCTACTCAGTGACCGGTCTAGCGGTTCTTTTATCAAGTCCCTCCAAGAATCTCCTTCATTTCGGATAAGCCAACCGGATGTATTAATTTCGCGGCTTCAAAAAAGACCTCATGAGTACAGTAAAAGTTGCCATCAACGGTTTTGGTCGCATCGGCCGCCTGGTGTTCCGCCAGATCTACGACATGCAGGGTATTGACGTGGTTGCTATCAACGACCTCACCAGCCCCGCCGTGCTTGCACACCTGCTGAAATACGACAGCGCACAGGGCCGCTTCCCCGTTGAGGTGAGCGCTACCGCCGATTCCATCATCGTGAATGGCAATGAAGTGAAAATCTACGCCCAGAAAGACCCCGCTCAGATTCCCTGGGGTAACCACGGTGTGGATGTTGTCATCGAAAGTACCGGCTTTTTCACCGATAAAGATAAAGCGGCAGCCCACATCACCGCCGGCGCTAAGCGTGTGGTGATTTCAGCCCCCGCCACCGGCGACCTGAAGACTGTGGTGTTCAACGTAAACCACCATATCCTGGACGGCAGCGAAACCATCATTTCCTGCGCCAGTTGCACCACCAACTGTCTTGCGCCTATGGCCAAGGCCCTGAACGACAATTTCACCATCCTGGCCGGAAGCATGACCACCATCCATGCTTATACCAACGACCAGAATACCCTGGATGCTCCGCACCCGAAAGGTGACCTGCGCCGCGCACGCGCTGCAGCTCAGAACATCGTGCCCAACAGCACAGGAGCTGCCAAGGCCATCGGTCTGGTATTGCCCGAGCTGAAAGGTAAGCTGGACGGCGGCGCACAACGCGTTCCGACCATCACCGGCTCTGTGACTGAACTGACCGCCATCTGCGCGAAGAAAACCAGCGCTGAAGAAGTGAACGCTGCCATGAAGGCCGCTGCCAACGAAAGCTTCGGATATACCGAAGAAGAACTGGTGAGCACCGATATCATCGGCATCCACTACGGCTCTCTGTTCGATGCCACCCAGACCAAGGTAATCACTGTGGGTGACACCCAACTGATCAAGGTGGTGAGCTGGTACGACAACGAGATGAGCTATGTAAGCCAGCTCGTGCGCACCGTGAAGCACTTCGCCGGCCTCATTTCCTGAGCATTCCAACACCGAATTTCAAAAAGCTCCGCCGAGGCGGAGCTTTTTTTATGTACTTCCTGTGCGTGTTTACCGAAGCTCCCGGAGCAGAAAAACAAACAAGCTCCATACAAAGAAATCCTACCCTTCCCGTTCATTTATTCGCCTGACGCGCCGTGGTATAAGGTTTATATTTGCTGTTTCTCATTATGACCATAGAAGTTCAGGGCTTATCCAAACGCTACGGGGAACAATGGGCCGTCAACAACCTTTCTTTTTCAGCCGGCAAGGGTGAAGTGGTTGGTTTCCTCGGCCCCAATGGAGCGGGGAAAAGCACCACGATGAAAATCATTACCTGCTTCCTCCCTCCTACTTCAGGAACGGTTTCCGTATGCGGATTCAGCGTGCAGGAGCAAAGCATGGAAGTGCGCCGCCGTGTAGGTTACCTGCCGGAACACAATCCGCTGTACCTCGATATGTATGTGCGTGAATACCTGCAGTTCATGGGCGGACTCAGCGGCCTTAAGGGCTCTGCACTGCGCCAAAGGGTAGGCGCCATGATTGACACCACAGGCCTGGAGCGCGAACAACATAAATTCATCGGCCAGCTCAGTAAGGGCTACCGACAGCGCGTGGGACTCGCCCAGGCGCTCATCCACGACCCGGAAGTGCTCATCCTCGATGAACCTACCAGCGGCCTGGACCCCAACCAGGTGGTGGAAATCCGTGAACTCATTCACAGCCTGGGCCAAGAAAAAACCGTGATGCTCAGCACCCATATCATGCAGGAGGTGGAAGCCATCTGCAACCGCGTCATCATCATCAACAAGGGAGAACTCGTGGCCGATGACCGTCTGGAACAACTGCGTGCCAGCGGACAAAACCGACACATTGTGCGCATTCAGTTTGCCGCTCAGGTTCCCATGAGCACGCTGGAAGAACTGGGCAGCGACGTACACATCACCATGCTCAACAACCAGGCCTGGAAACTGGAAAGTGAAGACCCGGCCCTGCGGCAAAGGGCTTCCCAACTGGCGCTGCGCCATAACCTGGAAGTGCTGGAACTGGTGAGCGAACAAAACAGTCTGGAATCCATCTTTCAAAAACTCACCCGCCATGTGGACCATTCTTAAAAAAGAAATCAGAAGCTTCCTGAGTTCCCTCATTGCCTACATGGTGATGCTGGTGTTCCTGGTGGCCGTTGGCCTCTTCCTGTGGATCCTGAAGGGCTATACGGTGTTTGACCTCGGCGTGGCCGGGCTGGATGTATTGTTTCAGTTCGCGCCCCTGCTGTTCATCTTCCTCGTTTCCGCCATCACCATGCGCTCTTTTGCGGAAGAAAAACGTCTGGGCACTTTGGAAACACTGACCACCCATCCGGTCAGCGACTGGGGCATCATCCTCGGCAAATTCTTCGCCGCACTCGCGCTGGTAGTCTTCGCCCTGCTGCCCACGCTGGTTTACGTTTATACCATCTGGGTGCTCGGCGACCCGCGCGGCAACCTCGATACCGGCGCAACCCTGGGCAGCTACACCGGCTTGCTGCTGCTCGGCGCTGCCTTCGTTTCCATAGGACTCTTCGCCAGTGTATGGGCCGACAATCAGATTGTGGCGCTCATCAGCGGCATGGCGCTGAGTTTCTTGTGCTACCAGTTGCTCGGCATGTTGGGTGAGATGCCCTCATTCCCCCTGCTTGGCAA
>JAGWYC010000263.1 GCA_018969565.1 Bacteroidota bacterium
CGTGTTCTTTGGTGTACTTTAGGTTTTCAGGGAAGTTCATATCTTTTTTGTTTTCAATGATTTAATTTTTGGCCTTCTTATCCCAGATCATTCCAAGCAGCGTGGACAGTTTCTGTTTCATCTCGTAACGCTTCACGATGAAATCCACGAAACCGTGCTCCTGAAGAAACTCAGAACTCTGGAATCCTTTGGGCAGATCCTTGCCTATGGTTTCTCGTATTACACGGGGACCGGCAAAGCCTATCAAGGCTTCGGGCTCCGCCACGTTGAAGTCGCCGAGCATAGCATAAGAAGCAGTTACTCCACCGGTAGTAGGATCGGTGAGTATAGAAATGTAAGGAATGCCTTCCTTAGCCAGCAAAGCCAGTTTTGCGCTGGTTTTTGCCATCTGCATGAGTGAGAAAGCAGCTTCCATCATGCGGGCTCCACCTGACTTGCTGATTACAATGACCGGCATACGGTGTTCGCGCCCGTAGTCAATGGCGCGGGCAATCTTCTCACCCACCACACTGCCCATAGAACCGCCAATAAAGCCGAAATCCATGCAGGCAATGACCACCGGTTGACCATTCATCTTACCGGTTCCGCTGCGCAAGGCATCCTTCAGTCCTGATTTGGACTGACTCACGCGGATGCGATCTAC
The DNA here is from genome assembly GCA_018969565.1 of Bacteroidota bacterium. Lineage (GTDB taxonomy): Bacteria > Bacteroidota > Bacteroidia > NS11-12g > UBA955 > REEB481. The sequence goes on from JAGWYC010000263.1 coordinate 644, forward strand.
ATAAGAGCTGGTATCGGTAAACTGCAGAGGATCGCCACTGCTCAGTTCGGCATCCAGTTCGGTAAATTTCCCATTGTCGAACAGAATGCTGAAATATTCTCTGGACCCAATCTTAACGTGGTAGTCACATTGTGTACACACATAACAATTGTTGATGATGTCCTTGGCGGGCACAATGGCCTTGCAGCGGGGGCATTTCTCCCACAATCCATCGGGTGTGGACTTTTTATCTTTGGTTTTGGTTACGATGTTCTCGCGAACACGCTGGAACCAACTGGGCTTTTCGCCGCTGTCCTCTTCTTCAAATTCCATAACCGATGTATAATTTCCGTTAAACCTGAGTAATCAGGCAATGGTGATTTGCTGGTCCAGATAAACATCCTGGATGGCGTTCAAGAGGGCTACCCCTTCTGCAACCGGCTTCTGGAAGGCCTTACGTCCGCTGATGAGGCCGGCGCCGCCTGCGCGCTTGTTAATCACCGCAGTGCTCACTGCTTCGGCCAAATCGCTGGCGCCTTTGCTTTCTCCACCACTGTTGATCAGGCCCGCACGACCCATGTAACAATTGGCTACCTGGTAACGGCACAGGTCAATGGGGTGTTCGGTGGTGAGCTCGCTGTAAACTTTAGCGTGTGTTTTGCCAAAGTTCAACGCGGTATAACCGCCGTTGTTGATGGACAACTTCTGTTTGATGATGTCGGCCTGAATGGTCACGCCAAGGTGGTTTGCCTGGCTGCTCAGGTCGGCGCTGGTATGGTAATCCACACCATCCTTCTTGAACGCGTTGTTGCGCAGGTAGCACCACAGGATGGTACCCATGCCCAGTTCATGCGCCATTTCAAAAGCTTTGGAAACTTCCTGAATCTGCCTTCCGCTTTCCTCGCTTCCGAAGTAAATAGTGGCTCCAACAGCAGTAGCACCCAGATTCCAGGCTTCGCGGATGGTGCCGAACATAATCTGGTCAAATTTATTGGGGTAGCTCAAAAACTCATTGTGGTTTATTTTTACAATGAAGGGGATTTTATGGGCATACTTGCGTGAATTCGCTGCAAGCACACCATAAGTAGAAGCTACGGCATTGCAACCGCCTTCCATAGCCAGACGGATGATGTTTTCAGGGTCAAAATAGATGGGATTGGGTGCAAAACTGGCGCCTGCGCTGTGCTCGATACCCTGATCCACGGGCAGAATGCTCATATAGCCGGTACCGGCAAGACGACCTGTATTGTAGATAGCCTGTAAGCTCTTCAGTACCTGAGGGCTCCTGTTAGACTGGGCAAAAACGCGGTCAATAAAATCACCGCCGGGCAGATGCAGGTGCTCTTTGGAAATGGTTTTACATTCATGCTTGAGCAGGTATTCAGCCTGATCGCCAAGGAGGGAAACTAGGTTTGCTTGAGACATAGTTGATATTGTCGGCAAAAGTAGCAAATTTTGAGGTTTAGCCAAGATTGTGAACACAGAGGTAATCAGAGCCGTGCAGGAGCACGAGCTGAATCAGGCTTTTTCTATACGCCGCAAGGTATTTGTAGAAGAGCAGCAGGTATCGGAAGAAGAAGAATACGACGAATTTGAAGTCAGTTCGCGGCACTATCTGGTGATGGTGGACGGGAAGGCGGCAGGGACAGCGCGCTGGCGCGAAACACCCAACGGCTATAAACTGGAACGCTTTGCCGTTTTACCTGAATACCGAAAAATGGGCGTGGGATCGGCTTTGTTGAAGGCTGTATTACAGGATGTTCCCAAAAATCGCACGGTGTACCTCCATGCGCAGGTTCCTGCTATGAACCTGTATCAGCGCCAGGGCTTCAAAGCCGTAGGCGAATTGTTCTACGAGTGCCATATCCCGCACTACAAAATGGTGCTCAGCGTTTGAACCTCTTTTTGCGCGTTCCGGGTTTTATCAGACAACTGTTTCCGCACAGGGAATGGAAGGTGGCTACGCGCGAAAAGGTGTTATACCTGAGTTTTGATGATGGCCCCCATCCGGAAATAACCCCGCATACGATGAATACCCTGGACCAGTTTCAGGCCAAAGCCACTTTTTTCTGCGTGGGCGACAATGTGCGCAAGTTTCCGGAAGTATATCGGGAAATACTGAACCGTGGGCACTGCTGCGGAAATCATACCATGAACCACCTGAAAGGATGGAACACTTCCACAGAAATATACCTCAACAATGTGGAAGAAGCGGCGCAACTGATTAAGAGCAGGCTCTTCCGCCCGCCTTACGGTCGCATGACCCGAGAACAGGAACGGAAACTAAAAGAAGATTACCGCATCATCATGTGGACCCTGCTCAGCGCCGATTATCAACCGGGCCTGAACCGCGAGCGCGCCCTCGACTTCCTGAAACGTCATACAAAACCCGGCAGCATCGTGGTATTCCACGACAGCGAAAAAGCC
>JAGWYC010000264.1 GCA_018969565.1 Bacteroidota bacterium
CCCGGCTAGCACGTTCATCATCAACTATTAAAGCCCTCATAAATCGTATATTTAATTACCCCGTAATTCTCCCATGGCCTGCACAGGTAAGTAAATCATCACCAGAGTGCCTGTTCCTCCCTGTTCTGATAAATCGCGGACCGTAAGCTGCATGTCCATGTGATAGCTACGGTTCATCAATTCGATGCGGTCTTTTGCCAGTTTCATCCCTTCGCTCTTATGATGTGCCGCTTTCATGCTATCCTTCTTTTTATTCTGAGTTGCATTAATGCCCACACCATTATCTTCTACTTCAATAATCAACCGGTTGTTGTTTTGCTTTTTCAATCTTACAAACAGCATTCCCTTTCTGTTTTTGAGGTTTCTGATTCCGTGGTTAATGGCATTTTCGAGGAACGGTTGCAACAGCAAGGAAGGCACACTGAATTCCTCAGGATTAAGCTGTTCATCAACTTCTATGCTGTATTCCAGACGATTGTCAAAACGCATGCGTTCCAGGTCCAGGTAGCTGTTCAATAATTGAAGTTCTTCTGCCAGACTAACAAAGTTGGATGCTGAGCCGTGAAAGGTCTGACGGATTAACTGGGCGAATTGGGAAGTGTAATAATTAGCCTCCTGTTCTCTGCCCTGGGTAATGAAATTCTGTATGGCGGTAAGCACATTAAACACAAAATGGGGATTCATTCTGCTTCTGAGAACTTTCAACTCCAACTCGGCCAGTTTCTGGTTTTCCTGATTGGCCACTTGCATTTTCCGTGCAGCCCTTCTTGTATAAGCAAAAAGAAGAAAGCATAAAAAAAGCGCAGTAATGACAAAAAGCAACCACCTGAGCAGCGACCGCTGAAACCAGGCCTGACGAATATTAAAGCGTATCTCAGCCGGCTTGGAGCAAGCCGAACCGGCACGTACACGAACCTGAAAAGTATAAGTTCCCGGCTTCAGGTCACTGAAATGCACCTGATTGGCATTGGTGGCCATCCAGACCGTATCCAACTCCACCAGACGGTATTCATAGGTAAAATCCGGCCCTGTGAGCAGTGCAATTGCATTAAAGTGAATGGTAAGTTCATTTTCGTCATGTGCAAGGCTTTGTAAGTGTGCATTGTTCAGCATGATACCATGATGACTCATTCCTTCTATCTCGGCAGAAAGCAGCGGTTCGGGTTGCCTTTGTGTATTGTTGATGCGCACAACACCCAGATCGGTCAGCAATTCAGGTGTGCCGTCTTCGTTCGACATATTGATATCGTAATAGATACCTGCCACCAATCCACTCATGGAACCAAAAGTTTGGTGATCCGACGGAGTTATAGCGTTCTCGTGGAAGCGCAACATGGTCAAACCGGAATGACCCAATACCCACAGCTTATTTCCATCAACCAGCAAGCGGATTAGCTGCCTGTCGGGCAATTGACAATGTGCCTCTCTGCGGTCAGGTCCGCAGTGCAACACTGCCTGCTGATGTATGACAAATAGCCCATTATTCTGTGTTGCCACGAATATGCGGCCCTGTGTATCGCCTGCTATATCCGTAATACGACTTTCCTTGAGGAGTGGATGAAGCAACACCCTTTCGGTGATACCATATTTAAGTCTGATCAGGCCTTTCATCGTTCCAACCCATACCACCCCGGAATTGTCTCCCCAGATAGCGGTCGTCCGACCTTGATACAAGGTATCCGGCTTACCGGAAGTGAGGGTTATACGGTAAGCCCCCGTGAAATTTGCGGCATAAAAGGTATCACCATGCAGATGATGAATGTCTTTCAGGATGCGTATGGTACCACATTGGCGCATTTTCAACGAGGGATCTAAATACATAAGTCCCTTATCAGAAGCGACAACACAGTATTTGCTATTCACCGCTATTGCTACAGGACGGGAGAGTTCCGGCAGGTGTCTGATCACCTGATAAGCAGCGTCCAGCACATACAATCCATTGTATTCAGTTCCGATTACATGGTATTTGCCAAAGCGTGCATGGGTGATGCCATCTTTGATTCCCTCGGGAATAGAGATCGGCAGGCTGCGGGAAGGATACAAATACACACCGCTGTTCAGGGTAGAAACCCAAAGATTATCCTGACGGTCATAATAGAGTTCATTTACCTGTTTGTTGGCCAGAAATTCATATCTACCAACAAAAACACCCTGAAGCACATCATAGACTCGTCCTTTATCATCGTAGAGATAGGGCTTATTATTTCTGAAGAAATAATTTCGGGCATCGAGCGGCAGGGGCTCAAACCGATGCAGTATGGGGCGGTGATTCACCACAGTGAACTCCAGCAAGTTACCTTCTTTACTCACCGCGTAATACCTGCCCATGAAATGAAAACTGGGCCTCTTTCTAAACACAGGAATTCCCTGAATATCAGGAAAGGCAATAGAGTACTGCTCCGGTATCTGCGAACCTTTTTTCAGATGAAGCACCATGCCCGGAATGTAGCAATCTGTGGAGCCGTCTGCAGCATGCACTACATCCATGATGTTTAATCCTTCAACATCAAGAGATAACCGCATCCTGTAACGTTCACCGGCACCAATACGTGCAATCAGAAAAACGCCGGAGTCGTTGCGGGAACTTAGCCAGTACTGCCGTTTTTGATTGAGGTACGAGTAATTCAGTAAGCCCGCTGGTTTAAAACCACCCAATAAATCATCAACGCTTTTTGATTGCGACAAGCCTTGGGCCAGGCAAGCGGGCTTTTGACTGAAGCACAATACCCAGTTGCGATTCCATTCATCATCGCACACATGAAGTACCTCATTATCGGGAAGGCCATTCTCAATGCTGAACCTTTTGAACTCATGTCCGTTCCAGCGCACCGCGCCTCGGTCTGTTGCCAGCCAGATATATCCTTTTCTGTCCTGATTTACGGAATAAACCTTGTTAGAAGGCAATCCGTTGCGTGCATTAAGTTGAATGAACAAGCGCTCCTGAGCCTGAGCCGTGACAAAAAAATCAATCAAAAAAAGCAGCCATGAAACTCTCAGGAACATTTTTCTACCCCCCGCTACTGCAATATACGCATAATGCCTGA